>DATJYD010000671.1:0-2039 GCA_035499755.1 Fimbriimonadaceae bacterium | reverse complement strand
TTGCGTGATCCCGAGCGCCTCCGCCTCGATCAGCCCGCTGAGGGTCCAGTCAATCACCAGTCCCAACTTCTGATCGCCATAGGGATATGCTGGGACGACCGGATTGAGCCCAAATCGCTCCGGCAGGAATACGAAATCATCGATCGGTGCGTGAAAGTTAGCCCTCGACTGCGCCAGTCGCGACTCCGTGCCCGTTCCCGCACATTTGCGAACGGCCAGAGCGGCGTCCATTTCGCCCTGTTCGGAATGCGCCACGAGACCGTAGGGAATGCCGCGCGCCGTCATCTCGTCGCGCAGAACTCGTTCGGTCGGGCTCGTGTCAAGCGCACAAACGAGCTTGTCACGCAGTCCTGCGAGGTCCGTGATGCCGCTCTGCTTCGAGACCATCACGCGCTGCGGATCATAAAAGATGGGCAACCCAAACCCGATACCGAACTGGGTTGCTGTCGATGCCGAAGGCGATATCCCGAATGCCACTTGGATCGTGCCCGCCTTCAGCGCCGCCAAAGCCTCAGGTTCGGCCGGAAACGGCTGGATCGTCAGGCTGCTCGCGTCGCCGAAGATCGCGATCGCGATGGCCCGGCAAACCTCGGCCTCCAGGGCCGATAGGTTGCCGTGGATGTCCTCTCCGTTCCAGTCGTCGGCGCCGAGAACGGTGCCGCAGTCGAGGCGGTGCGCGGCCCGTATCGAATCCAAACTCTGAGCGTGGGTGCCGCTCGCGAGCGCGATTGACATGCAGGCTAAGGCGCTTCGAAGCAGGCGACGGGCGAGCGAGGGAAACATCTTCGACCCAATTCAGAAGGGAGGGATGGAGGTCAGTACCTGCATCCCTCCCGGATTTTCTCAAGCCAATCAGGGTGTCCAGGTCCCGGAAGTCGGCGTGCCGGGCGATTGGGTCGGACGCGGATTTACATCGACCGGGTAGGGGTCGATCGGCTCACCCGCCTTATAGGCCTCCGGAGATGGAAAGTCGGTCGGCAAAATACCGACAGCCGCGCATGCTCCATTGGTGTAGCCATTCGGAGAATAGTTCGGCGTTGCCAGGTGAGGCAGCGTGGCGACCACGTTCTGCGGGAAGGTCGCTAGCGCCGCAGGAACTGGCGGCTTTTCCCCCCGCAAGATCTCGTAGTCGAATGCTTCCGTGAGGTCACCCACATTGTTGTCCGGATCGTCTGAAGGAGCGAGGTCTTTCTGTCCCAACGTCATGGCCCCCATCTGGCGGCCGCGCTTCTCGTCTGGCAGTTCAGCGAGCGGCACCAGGCCGAACAGCTGGTTGACGAATTTGATGACCGAGCCGTGTTCGCTGTAACGATGAGAGATCTTGCCCGACTTCGCATAAGGGGAAATCAGGATCGTCGGAATACGCGGGCCGGCCGCGAGCGGGCTGCCATCGGCGAACGTGCTGCGTCGCTGCGGTGAAACGTGATCGTAAAAACCGTCGGTCTCATCATAGGTGATGATGATCGCGCTTTCCGCCCAGTACGGGCTGTTGGCAATGTCGTTGATCGCCTTGGCTGCGAACGCCTCGGAGATTTGTTGATCCGAGTAGGCCGGATGATCATCATTGCCGAGGAAGGCGTGCTGAATGGCCGGCGTTGGATCGACCGGCACCAGTCCATCATTGTTGTCGTAGCCGCCGCGCAGATAGAAAACACCGCCGCCGCTCGGCAGCTTTCTGCCTTCAACGGCATCGAAGAAATCCTTGGCACCAAGCAGGTTGTTGTTCAGCACCTGCGGATTATCGGCAAGATAGCCGAAATATTGCGGGCCATTGTGATGCAGGATGTAGCCGGTGTTCAGGCCCGGGTCGTGGGTCGGGTTGGGCGTGGTGGAGTTTTGCGGCTCGTAGGGATCAGGCTCATCGTGGCCGTTGAAGCCCTGCTGGTACCATCCCCAATTCACCGCGGGATCAAGGTCCGCTATGACCTTCATGTCCTCCTGGATGTCCGCCAGGTCCGCCGTGGGATTCTGATCGGCTGCGGTGATTTTCTTGATGTTCTTACCCATGAACGAAAGCGGCTGGCTAGCGAAGGTGAGAT
>DATJYD010000670.1:0-2735 GCA_035499755.1 Fimbriimonadaceae bacterium | reverse complement strand
GCGGTTCCGCGTCACGGTGGCGAGGTGCTCGCCGTCATGAGCGTAGATCGAGAGCTTGACCGGCTCCATGGCGCCGGTGTCGGACGGCGCCGGCACGATGACGAAGCGCACCACCTGGCCCGCCTTGAGGTCGTCGGCCTGGAAGATGGGCGAGAGCGCATCGATGATGCTCTGGGCCTCGGTCGGCTCGGTGTCCACCTTGGCGAACAGGCTCATCAGCGTGTCGCCTTTGCCGACGGTGAAGTCCTTCTGCGCGGCGCTCGCGATCAGGTCCTCGTCGATGCCGTCGTCGTCGTCGCTCGTGTCGGCATCCTCGAGCGATTTGTGGATGTCGGTGGTGTTGGCGGCGGGAGGTGCGAGCCTGAAGCCCTCTTGCGGGGTGTAGGAGGCGAGCTGCAAGGTCGCCTGTCCGCCGGCGAGAGGTCCGTCGGCATAGGCGAAATTCTCGGCGGCCTCGGAGACGAGCGCGTTCACCTCGTCGGCGCGGAGCTCGATGCCGTCTGACTGCGGCACCTGAGCGCCGGGGAGGTCGACGAGATTGACGCTGACCGCTTGCGGCGCGTCGCTCCCGGTCTCGCCGGCGCCGACCGGGGTCTGATCGGAATAGAGCTTGTAGGGATTGAAGGGGGGAAGCTTGTCGGCATCTTCGGGAAGGTCGGTGGCAAGGCCGGCGACGATGCGTACGTAAGGCTTGATGGTGATGAACTCGCGGCTGCCCTGCCGCTCGACGACCGTGTCGTGGATGACGTGGCGGGTGACGAAGCCCGCCGAGGTCATCTGGATGCGGTCCTCTTTCTGGCCGTTGGGGCTCTGCCCGTTATTGGCGAGGTGCACGCCTCTGATCGGCTGCAGCGCGGCGAGGCTCGCGCGCCTGATCGAGTTCACCATGCCGGAGCCGTCGTCCATGTTCATCGAGGCGTAGATGGCAACGCCGATGAGACAGACGCCGACCATGCCGGCAACGCAGGTGCTCGCGAGCCATTTCAGCCGGCAGCTCGCTCCATCGGCTCCGGCTTCGCACAGATAGACGGGCGGCAGCTTGCGTTCGCTCTTGGGCAATTCGCCAAGGAAGATGGATGGAAGTCCGCGGCCCGTGACCGGCACGAGGGCCTGGCCATGCTTTCGTCGCGCGAAGCGATCGCGGCGCTTAAACAATCCGCATTCCCCCCGTCTACCGGTCGCCGCCCTCGACGCCTACATGGCGCGCACCTTGCGAAACTCGGGCGGACAACACCGAAGCGGTTAAGTTGTCCCTCTAGCGAGGCAGGACTTTGAGCCGACGGGAGGATCGTTCCTGGGAAGCCTTGAGATTGTCGCATGGTTTGCCGCACAAAGCGGGCCCCAGGATCAATTCAAGGATCTTCGCTTGTCCCCCTGTTCGGCGGGTCCATTAACCATACCTAGCCCCGTATGGTTACCTCGCCGTTAACGAATGCATCGTGAAGGCGCATTCGGGCAGGAATGTGGCCTCTATGCCACTATCAAGGTGAAAAGCGAAAAGCGGAGGAAAGCGGTTAGCGACCTCTTGACAAGGGGAAGGGCCGCGCTTAGATGCATGCTTCGCGCGGGTTGCTCCCACTTCCTGCGGGACTATACGCGACCGCGCGATCCTTCTGACAGGAGCGGAGTTTGACCGAGTCACTCTCGGGAGACGCTGCGGCTGTCGTTGACTCCTCGTGGAGGATTTGCTTCCATTGGGGGTTCGGGAGGCGGCATCTGCCGAGCCCGAGGGCTCTTTGACATTGTGATATGAAGAAAGGGAAACGCGGACGGCGGAGTCCTTGCGTGCCGGCTCTTGAAAGAGGGCTGGCAAACGAGACTCTGACGGTCTTGCGTTTTCATAAGCCAATAGGCGTGTTGCGCGCGATCCGAAAGGATTGCGTCGTTTCATGCTTGTTGGGAACTCGTCAAAACGCAGCGACCCCCTGGACGATTCCATCCAGGGATATGTCAGAATCGAATTCTCAACTTAAGAGTTTGATCCTGGCTCAGAACGAACGCTGGCGGCAGGCCTAACACATGCAAGTCGAACGAGAAGCCACCTTCGGGTGGTGGACAGTGGCAGACGGGTGAGTAACGCGTGGGAACGTGCCTTTCGGTTCGGGATAACCCAGGGAAACTTGGGCTAATACCGGATACGCCCTCCGGGGGAAAGATTCATCGCCGAAAGATCGGCCCGCGTCGGATTAGCTAGTTGGTAGGGTAATGGCCTACCAAGGCGACGATCCGTAGCTGGTCTGAGAGGATGACCAGCCACACTGGGACTGAGACACGGCCCAGACTCCTACGGGAGGCAGCAGTGGGGAATATTGGACAATGGGCGCAAGCCTGATCCAGCCATGCCGCGTGGGTGAAGAAGGCCTTAGGGTTGTAAACCCCTTTCAGCGGGGAAGATAATGACGGTACCCGCAGAAGAAGTCCCGGCTAACTCCGTGCCAGCAGCCGCGGTAATACGGAGGGGACTAGCGTTGTTCGGAATTACTGGGCGTAAAGCGCACGTAGGCGGATTTGTAAGTCAGGGGTGAAATCCCGGGGCTCAACCTCGGAACTGCCTTTGATACTGCAAATCTTGAGTCCGATAGAGGTGGGTGGAATTCCTAGTGTAGAGGTGAAATTCGTAGATATTAGGAAGAACACCGGTGGCGAAGGCGGCCCACTGGATCGGTACTGACGCTGAGGTGCGAAAGCGTGGGGAGCAAACAGGATTAGATACCCTGGTAGTCCACGCCGTAAAC
>DATJYD010000669.1:0-2899 GCA_035499755.1 Fimbriimonadaceae bacterium | reverse complement strand
CGTCTTGGCGCAGGCGGCGTATCGCGTTTTGCTCGTCAAAGGAATGCTGCTGCGCCTGGCCGTCCTGCCCTGGAGGCGCTCGGATCCGCGACCCAAGGGGGAGTCGGCCCGCGCGTATCTCGGCGTTCTCCGAGTCGCACTGGGTTTCGCCAGCGGGACGCCGGATCGCGGGGCAGCCCGTTCCTGATTCCATGACACCGGCCGTCTCCATCATCGTCGTGGCCCACGATTCCGCGGAAGACCTTCCCGTCTCGCTGGCGAGCGCCCAAGATCAGCGGGGCGTCGAGGTCGAGATCATCGTCGTGGACACCGCGTCGCGGGACGGCTCCCGGGAGACCGTCCGTCGCGTCTCGCCCGGGGCGCGCCTGATCGAGCTTCCGGAGAACGTCGGCTTCTCCGCGGCGATGAACGCCGGGATCGGGGTCTCGCGAGGACGCTACGTTCTGGCCTTGAACCCCGATTGCCGCCTCGCGCCCGATTTCGCGGCCGTGCTCGCCGCGCGGCTCGACCGTCGACCCGACGTTGGCTCCGCCTCCGGGCGCATCCTGCGCGCGGAGGGTCCGCAACTTCTCGCGACGACGCGTCTCGACTCGACCGGGATTGTCTTTCGGGCTTCGGGCCGGCACTTCGACCGCGGGTCGGAGGAGGAGGAAGCCGGCCGGTATCTCGAGGAGGAGGAGATCGCGGGCACGACCGGCGCCGCCGGGTTCTATCGGCGCGAAGCGCTCGAGAGTTCAAAGATCTCGACCGGCTACTTCGACGCCGACTTCTTCTTATACCGCGAGGACGCCGATCTCGCCTGGCGCCTTCGGCGACTGGGATGGAAGTGCCTGTACGTCCCGGGCGCGGTGGCCTATCACCGGCGCCGGAGCCTCCCCTCGCGGAGGAGGGAAATGTCGGCGATCGCGAACTACCATTCGGTCAAGAACCGCTTCCTGCTGCGGATCAACAATCAGACGGGCGTTGAATTCTTCGCGACCCTGGTGCCGACCCTCGCCAGGGATCTCGTCGTGCTCGGAGCGTGTCTGACCATCGAGAGGTCCTCGCTGCCGGCGTTTTCCTGGCTGTGGCGCAACCGTCGCCGGCTCTGGGCGAAGCGCAGAGAAATAGCGAAGAACGCTCGGCGGCGCCGCGCCGGCGCACACGACACGGGTTAGGGAATTGGGACCCTCGCACGACCGACGTTAGAATCCGCGCGGAGGAAAAAGTGAACCTGTCGCGAAACCTGATAGTGACGGTGTGCGGCGCGCTGTTTGTCTTTTTGGCGGGGCCGACGAGGCTCGCCGCGCAGCCGGCCCAGCCGAAGAAGGAGACCCTAAAGGGGATTCCGACACGGATCTCGAAGGCTTATGTGGGCGATTTCGACGTCATGAAGAAGCGGCGAGTCGTTCGCGTGCTCGTCGTGTACAACAAGACCAACTACTTCATCGACAAGGGAGCGCAGCGCGGGATCACCTACGACGCGTTCAAGCTTTTCGAGGACGAGCTCAACAAGAAGTACAAGACGGGCAAGTTGAAGATCCACGTTGCGTTCGTCCCCGTCGCCCGCGGGGACCTCGCGGCGAGGCTGCTGGGAGGGACAGGCGACCTCATCGCGGCCAATGTGACGGTGACCCCGGAGCGCTTGGAGAAAGTGGATTTTTCGAATCCCACGTTGACCAACGTCTCGGAGATCGTCGTTGCGGGGCCGGCCTCGCCGGCCATCGCCGCGGTCGACGACCTCTCCGGCAAGGAGGTCTTCGTTCGGAAGGGAACCATCTACAACGAGAGCCTGGACAAGCTGAACGCCGACCTCGCCAAGCGCGGAAAGCCCCCCGTCAAGCTCCGGTTTGCGCCGGCGGAGCTCGAAGACGAGGATCTGCTCGAGATGGTCAACGCGGGGCTCGTTCAATTTGTTGTGGTCGACGATTTTCTGGCGCGCTTCTGGGCCGGCGTCTTTTCAAAGCTGACACTTCATCCGGAGATCGCGCTGCGTCGTGACGCCGACATCGCCTGGGCAATCCGGAAGAACAGCCCGTTGCTGAAGGCAGAGCTCGACGCATTTCTCGCCAAGTACCCCGCGGGATCGGCCACACGGAACATGTTGTTCCAGAAATACCTGAAGAGCACGAAATTCGTGAAGAACGCGGCGTCCGAAGAGCAGCGCCGAAAGTTCCAGCAGACGATCCAGTTTTTCCGGACCTACTCGGACAAGTACGACATGGACTGGCTCCTCATGGCGGCCCAGGGCTTTCAGGAGTCGCAGCTCAACCAGAACGCCAAGAGCCATGTCGGCGCCGTCGGCGTCATGCAGGTCATGCCGGCGACCGGCAAGGAGCTGAATGTCGGCGACATCAGCCAGATCGAGCCCAACATCCACGCCGGCGTGAAATACATGCGCTTCATGATCGATCAGTACTTCGCCAACGAGCCGATGGATCGCTTGAACAAGGCGCTCTTCGCATTTGCGGCCTACAACGCGGGCCCAGCCCGGATCGCAAGCCTGCGCAAGGAAGCCGCCAAGCGGGGTCTCGACCCCAACGTCTGGTTCTACAACGTCGAGGTCGTGGCTTCCGAGAAGATCGGACGCGAGACGGTGACCTACGTTTCGAACATCTACAAGTACTACATTGCGTACAAGATGATCGTCGAGGACCAGGAAGCGCGCCAGAAGGCGCGCGAAGAGGTGAAGACGCCGCAATGAAGAAGGGGAGAGGGGCGAGGGGTCAGGGTTCTGACTCTCCGACCCCCTCCCTAACCCTGACCACTAACCCCTAGCCTGAGCTATCCCACAAAGGTGTTGACACCTCGTGGAGTCTGGAAGGCGCAGATGAAACGAGGGCCAGAGACCTATTCTTCCGAGAGTGTTCCTCGCCAAAGGAGCTCAAGGAGGAAGGTCGATGACCCTCGAGGAGAGGAT
>DATJYD010000668.1:0-4849 GCA_035499755.1 Fimbriimonadaceae bacterium | reverse complement strand
CGATGCCGAGCATCTCTTCGTTGGGGAAGCTGAGGCCGCAATC
The DNA here is from genome assembly GCA_035499755.1 of Fimbriimonadaceae bacterium. GTDB lineage: Bacteria > Armatimonadota > Fimbriimonadia > Fimbriimonadales > Fimbriimonadaceae > JAEVZK01. Next base: position 4,806 of record DATJYD010000668.1, on the reverse strand, counting down.
GATGACGACGATGTCGCCGTCCTGCTCGACCACAGTGCAGTTCTTGCCGATCTCACCCACCCCTCCGAGGGCGATCACCTGAACCAGGGACATAGGAGGTGAGGGTACCAGGGATGGGGAGTGATGGAGGTGCCGGAGGGGTGGAGCGACGACCTCCCTTCGAATCCGTATAATCGCGCAAGTGCATTCTCAGCGTACTTTTTTCGGCGAGGCATTGGGGACGTTTATTCTCGTGCTCTTTGGGTGCGGGTCGGTCGCCACGACGATTCTCTTCGATGCCCACAAGGGGTTGATGCAGGTGGCGATCGCGTGGGGGATGGGGGTCACGCTCGCGATCTATGCGACGCGGCACCTGTCGGGAGCCCATCTCAATCCAGCGGTTAGCTGCGCGATGGTGGTGGCCGGGAGGCTCTCGAGCCGGCGGCTTGGCCTGTACGTGGGCGCTCAGTTGACGGGGGCCGTTCTCGGCGCACTCACTCTGTACGGGCTTTTCGGGCCTTCGATCGGCGTCTACGAGGCGACGCATCGGATCGTTCGCGGGAGCCCGGAGTCGGTGAGGACGGCATCGATGTTCGGCGAGTTCTATGCCAGCCCGGGAAGCCATGCGCTCGTCACCTTGCCACTTGCGATGGTCGCCGAGGCACTGGGAGCGTTCTTGCTCGTGCTCCTCGTTCTCGCGCTGACCGAATCGGCGAACGAGGGGCGGCCGGACGGACCCTTCGCGCCGGTCCTGATCGGGGCCACGATCACGTCCATCGTGTGCCTGATCGCGCCGCTCACCCAGTGCGGCATCAACCCAGCCCGGGATTTTGGCCCAAGGTTAGTGTCCTATCTGATGGGCTGGGGCAGCGCGGCACTTCCAGACAACGTGGGAGGCTTCTTCTTCGTGTACGTCTTGTCGCCCATAATCGGGGGATGTTTGGCCGCGGTCTTCTTCGTCCGGATCCTCGAACCGGCGATGCTGGCGGACCGGCTCAAAGGTGACAGACCATGAACTCCAGGCTCATTCTCGTCGGCGGCTTTCTCGGTGCGGGCAAGACGACGCTGCTCGCGGAGGCGGCCAAGCGGCTGGCCGCAAGCGGGATCAGGGTTGGGCTGATCACGAACGACCAGGCGCCGGAACTAGTGGATACCGCGTTCCTCTCCCGCTCGGCCGCGGTTAGCGAAGTCAGCGGGAGTTGCTTTTGTTGTAACTTCCCGGGCCTGCTGGACGCGATGTCGAAGCTGCGCTCCGAGGCCCGGGCGGACGTGCTGATCGCGGAGCCGGTGGGGAGCTGCACCGATCTCTCGGCTACGATCGTGCAACCCCTCAAGGATCTTCACGCGGGCGAAGTGACGGTCGCGCCGCTCACGGTTCTGGCGGACCCCGGGCGGCTGGCCGATATCTCGAATGGCGGCAACGGCGGTCTTCATCCGAGCGCCGCTTACATCTTCCGCAAGCAGTTAGAGGAGGCGGACGTCGTCCTGATCACGAAGTCCGATCTGTTGGATGCGGCTTCTCTGGAAAAGCTGGTTGCGAGGACGGCTCGGGAATATCCCCTGGCGCGAGTCTCGGCGGTAAGCGCGGAAAGCGGCGAAGGAGTCGACTTTTGGCTGGCCCAGGTCATGGCCCCATCCGGCGCGGGATTGCGTTTGGCCGAAATCGATTACGACGTCTATGCGGAAGGGGAGGCGGTTCTCGGCTGGCTCAACGCGACCTTCGAACTGACGGGGACGAGCGTGGACTGGAAAGACTTCGCCTTCCGGCTGCTTAGCGAACTGAGTGCGAGAATCGATACGGAACGGGCGTCGGTGGGTCACGTCAAGGTTCTCATCGAGGGGATACGTGCCGGAGTTGAGAGGGAGGACAGGGTCGTGGGAAACCTGACCGGTCCGAGGAAAACGCTGAGAGTTCGGGGGGCGGAGTCGAGGGGGGACGCGGCGCTACTCACGCTCAACGCGCAGGTCGAAATGAGCCCGGGCCGGCTGGAGTCGATCACGCGCGAGGCCATCGAAGCCGCGGCGAAGAGAATCCAAGTCGCGCAGATCGGATGGAGATGCCTGATTCCCGGCCGGCCCACTCCGACTTTCCGTTACGACCGCCTCGTTTCGATCGCTTGAAGGACGGTTGCGCTGCTTCTTCCGGGCAGGCGACTCCTTCGGGCTCTCGTGCGCGCAGGGCCGGAGCCCATTGGGAATGCGGCAAGCGGGCTACAATGGTCCGGGTAGGTCCAGAGAACAAATGCTCGGCCGCCGCCGTTGAGACTGTGGTGAGGTGTCCAATTTACGCTGTCCGGGAGGTGCGGTAAGCCATCGCCCAATCCGTTGCCGCTAAAACGGCCGGCGCTCGTCCGGAATTCGACCCCACGCTCACCGAAGGCTTCGTCTTCGACCCTCTCGCCCTACAGGCGCGGAAAACGCCCAACAAGCCGGCGCTGGTCAGTCGCGGTCTTTCGCTCACTTACGCCGAACTCGAGGCGAAGACGAACCAAGTGGCGAGGGCTCTCGCGGCCCGGGGAGTCGAACCGGGCGACCGCATCGGGTTCGTGCTCCCGCGCGGACCGCAGGCGATCGTCCTTCTGATCGGGATTCTGAAATCCGGCGCCGCTTACGTTCCGCTCGATGCGGCCTCCCCGATCACGCGCATCAAGGACTGCCTCGAAGATTCGCAACCGAGGCTTGTGATCGTGGAAGACGACCGGGTGCTCTCCGGCGAGGAACCCGGGTTTATCTGGGTGCGGGTGAGCGAGCTCTTCGATCAGGCGTCGAAGCTGGCCAGCGAACCGGTTTCGGTGACGATCGCGGGCGACGATCTCGCGTACGTTATCTTTACTTCGGGCACGACCGGGCGGCCGAAGGGCGTTCCCGTCACGCACGAGGCTTTGACCAACTTCGTCAAAGGCGACCAGCTCGCGTGCATCCGGGTCGAGCCGCGGGATCGGGTCTTCCAGGGGTTCTCGCCGGCGTCCGACGGACACCACGAAGAGGTCTGGCCGACCTTTCTGGCGGGGGCGACTCTGGTGGTGGCCACGGGGAAGGAGGTGTACTCCGGCCCCGATCTGACCGCATTTCTGCGCGAGCACAAGGTCACGATCGTCTCCTGCGCGCCGACTCTCCTCTCGATGGTGGAGGGAGACGTGCCGTCGATTCGCCGCATCCTGTTCGGCGCGGAGAATCTGCCGCTCGCTCTCGTCAAGCGCTGGTCGAAGCCGGGCCGGGAGATCATCAATACCTACGGACCGACGGAGGCCACGGTCGGCGCGACCTTCGCGATCTGCGAGCCGGACAAGCCGATTACGATCGGGGGGCCGCTTCCGAACTACTACTGCACCATTCTCGACGAGTTCCAGCGTCCGGTCGAGCCGGGCGAGGAAGGCGAGTTGGCGATCTCCGGGATCGGAGTCTCGGCCGGCTATCTCAATCGGCCGGACGCCACGGCCGGCGCTTTCCTCGCCAACCCGTTCGGCTCGCATGAGCTTCGAAACGAAATCCTGTACCGGACCGGTGACCGGGTTCGGTTCGACCCGCACGGAGACATCGTTTGGCTCGGCCGGGTCGACGCGCAGGTCAAGATCCGCGGGCACCGGGTCGAGCTCTCGGAGATCGAAAGCAACATCGTGGCGGACCCGGCCGTTCAATCCGCGGTCGTGTATCCGAGGAAGAACGAAGACGGGGAGGACCAGCTTGTCGCGCTCCTCGCGCTGCGGCAGGAGGAGAAGCTCGACGTCGTCGCGTTGCTGAACAACCTGCGCGAGGTCCTGCCGGGGTACATGATCCCTCAGATCCTGGAGGAGGTCGACCACATTCCCAGGCTGCCGAGCGGCAAGGTCGACCGGCGCGGCTGCGAGCTTCTTCACGGCACAGCGATCCGTATCGAGCGGGAGATCGTGCCTCCGCGGACCGACATGGAGCGGCTGGTGCTGGAGCTTTGGAGGGATATCTTCCCCCAGCACGAGATTTCCAGCACCGACGACTTCTTCCGCGACCTCGGGGGCTATTCGCTGTTGGCGTCCAAGTTCATCTCGCAGCTTCGGAGCGAAAAGGGCTTTCCCAAGATATCGGTCCTGGACATTTACGAAAACCCGACGGTGCGGAGCTTCGCGTCGATCCTGGAGGCGCAGACCGAGCAGGTCACCTACGCACCCGAGTTCAACGCGGTTCCCAAGCGGCGCTACATGCTGGCGAAGATGTGGCAGGCGCTGGGCCTCCTCTTCATTTTCGGCCTTCAGGGGTTCTTCTGGCTTGGCCCGATCATCGCCGCGATCTACTTTTCGACCGACTTGCGGCACAGCGATTTTCATTCGCTGCTGTACGGGATCGCGCTTCACGCAGCTTCGGTTCCGGTGCTCGTCCTCATCGCGGTGGCGATGAAGTGGATCGTCGGCGGGCGGTTCAAGGAAGGCAGCTATCCGCTTTGGGGCACGGCCTATCTCCGGTGGTGGTTCGTGCAGCGAATGCTCGCCATCTCGCCGGTGACGTTCATGACGGGCAGCCCGCTCGCGGCGGTCTATCTGAGGATGCTCGGCGCGAAGGTCGGGCGCAACGTCTTCTTCGAGACTCTCGACGTCGATTGCCCGGACCTCGTGGAGATCGGCAACGACTGCGCGTTTGAGAACGGGAGTTGGATCCACACAGCAGAAGTCGCCCACGGCCTGCTGCACATCCGCCGGGTCAAGATCGGGAACGGAGTTTCGATCGGAGTTCGGGGCGGGGTCGCGGGCGGGGCGGTGATGGAGGAGGGCTCGTCCCTGCGGGATCTGTCTTGCGTCTCGGCGGGGATGACGGTGCCGGCAGGCGAAGAATGGGTTGGGAGCGTCGCCCGCAAGA
>DATJYD010000667.1:0-5549 GCA_035499755.1 Fimbriimonadaceae bacterium | reverse complement strand
CAGCTTCTCGAGTTCGTTCTTGATGCGGGCGATGAGATCGTGAGCCAGGTTGACAGGCCGGTCGCCGTGGGGAGGCCGCTCGACGATCGTGCAAAGCGCTTGGCTTGGCGTTCGGCACGTCAGGTCCGCCTCGTAATAGATCTCCGCGTAGCTGTTACAGAGGATCTGGCCGTCGATCAGGAGGTCCGGTCCGCCGGACTCCGGCCAATACGCCAGCAGGGCGGCCGACTCGCCAGGGCCGAGAACGGAGACGTCGGTCACATCCTCCCCGAACAGCTGCTCCTTCAAAAGCGTGACGAAGGGCGCGTGGTCATGGTCTTGGCTGATCGCGAGCGCGACGCGCAGCCCCTCGAGGGGCCGGCTCTCAGGCAGGGCCGGCCGCGATCCTTCCAAGGCATCCGCTCGATTCGGCCGCTCCGCGAGCGCCCGCTCTGCCGCCTCCAGCCGGGCTGCCAACTGGCGGATGCGCGCCGCCATCGCCGCACTCGCGGCGAGGGCGGCAATCGCGACGGCGAAGGCAACCGCTTCCAGCATAACTCACCTCAAAGCCTATCACGGCCCGGCGGCTACCCCTTCTCCGGATCGGGCGGCAGCTTGCTGCGCCTCCTCCCGTCGCCGGGCATCGCCAGAGCCGGCTCCGCGGCGGAGCCGTCGGCGAAGCCGGTCATGATCTTCTTGAGGAAGGCCTTCGCCTCCGGTCCCATATCGTCTTCGATCTGGTCGTCCTTGACGTCCGTCAGGCCCAGCTTATCGGTGAGGAGGAGGGTGAGCATCTGGGTCAGCATGTTGCCGCCGCCATCGCCGTCGACGCCATTGCCGTTGTGCCCCATCGTCACGACGCTGTGGGGAACGAGGGGATGCTTCGTGTCTTTGAGGGCGTCCGCGATCTGGCCGATCATCTTCTGCTTCACCATGAGGCCGCTCGACCCGTAGGCTTTTCGCACCTCGCGGATGCCGAGCGCTTCCGCGATCTGCACTCTCGCCTTGCTCTCCGCTTCCGCGTTCGCGAGAAGCACCGTCCGTTCCGAGTCCGCTTTCGCGCGCATGACGGTCTGTTTTGCGTCCGCTTCAGCCCGCAGCACGGTCTGGCGGGCATCGGCTTCGGCGATCGTGATGTTGCGCTGGGCGTCCTTTTCCGCGCGCTGGGCCGCCGCGTCGGCCTGGTTAACCTCGATCTCGATCTGCACCTTCGAGTCCGTCAGGTCGGTCTGGCGGCTTGCGGTGGCTTTGGCCTCGTTCAGGCTTCGCAGGCCGGCCTGCGCCTCCTCCTGCCTCTTATAGGTCTCGCGCTGTTCGACCGCAACCTGCCGTTCTCTGAGCTGATTGAGGATCGTCTCGATCTGGGTGTCGCCATGTTGGGAATGCGGCGTGCCGATGAGGACCTCCTGCAGGCCGAGATCGTATTCGAGGAATCGCGCCTTCATGTCTTTGGTCGCGACTTCCTGAATTTCGCTCCGCGCCTGGATCAGCTCGATCAACGTTCGCTGCTGGCCCTGGTTCTTGAAGTAGCTGGAAACGAGAGGATCGAGGCTCTGCTCGATCAGGCTCTTGACGCTGCCGAACCGCTGGATCACGTTCGGCGCCTTCTGATAGTCGATGTTGATGACCACGGACAGGGGCAGTTCCGGCTCGAATGCGTCTTTGGTGATGAGGCCGATCTCACGAAGGCTGGCATCCAGTTTGTGCTCGCCGGTGTCGGCCGCGATCCACTTGAGGATGATATTGACGGTCGGCACCATGATGACTTCGCCGGCGTACGGATTGAAGGCGTACTTGCCGGGAAGGAGTGCCTCGTCCCAAATGCCGCGTCCGCCCTTCTTGCACATCTCGCCGTGCCGGAAGGCGACGCCGGAGACGTCCTCACCCCGCTCGCCATAGTAAGACACGACGACCCCAACCTCGCCGACCTGGACATGGGTCTTCGGCTTGAGTTCGACCGTCGCGAAGAGCCGGTTGATCCAGTAGGTGCCCTCCGAAAGGACTTGATATTGCCGGCCTCGGAATCCGCCGGCGCTTAGGAAGGCCTGAGGATCCTGGAAGTTATTGTGGTAGTGCTCGTCGGTCTTGCTGTCGCCGACAGTCGGGGCGATGATGTCGCCTTGGCGCAAGGACGGGCCGTCGTGAACCGTCACAATGCCGATCTGGTCGGTAGAGCCGTCGATCACGATCGGGGAGAAGCCGTCGCGCTGCGCGATCTGCTCCGCGATCTGTTGAATCGCAAGGCTCTCGTCACGCCCGCCGATCGGGTGGTAGTAGATCTCCTTGGGGCCGCAGATGACGACGTACTGAGCCAGGTTGATGGCGTAGGTGCCTTCGCGGAGGATGGCCCGCTGAGGACCTTTTTGGCCTCCTGCCTTAAGCCACGCCCGGCAGTCGGAGAAGTCTCCGTTGTTGACCACATGGCCGAGCGTCTGTCCGGCCTCGACGACCTCCTTGCCGTCCTGCATGTACCGCCCCAACGGCTGCCCGTCCCGAGCGAAAACGTAGCCGACGTGGCCGCGGTGAATCGTCACGAGCGGCACCCGATGGATGCGGTAGCGGTATCCGGGCTTGAAATGAATGCCGCCTCGGAGCACTTCCGGCTGGAATCCGGCTTCGTTGTTGAGAGCGATGATCTGGCCCGTCAGGTGGCCTCCGCCCCACGTTTTCTCGACGATTCCGACCTCCGTGTTGCTGATGAAGCGGAGTCCGATCAGGAACTTGAGAGCGAGGGGCACGACAATGAGCAGGACGACGATGACAATAGCGATTTCAGTTGCCCAAGGGGGCATGTTCTTCTCCTAGGTTTCGTTTCGAAGCATATCGCGATGGATCGAACCGCAACCAACAAGAACACGGGTTTTACATCGGCCGCGTTGCAGCGCTGAGCCCATGCCAACCCGTCGGGAATCAGGCGATCATTGACACAGGAAGGGGGGTCTGGTAATATGACCCCTGCGTCACGGGAAGACCGGGGCGGCTACGGCAGCAATGCCTTAGGAGAGATCCTAGGCCGGTGCGAATATGGTTTGCGAGCAAGGATTGGTCCAACTTGGACTCGCCCATCAGCGAGCGTCATTTCGCGCGGCATCCCTATCGTTGGCTCTTTCGCCCCGGTTCGCCGGGGTCTGCAATCGGTTTCTAAGTGAGGTCTATGTGATTGGCAAACCCCTTTGTCCTGTATAGCGTTGTTCCGGCCCTGGGGGCCATTGCCGTTCCAAGCGGAACCTTCTTCCGCCGTCTTGTGGGACGTTTCCAGAAGCACGATGCCGCCTCTCCCGTCACCACGCGAGACGAGGGTTGGACGTTTATCAAATGCAACGATCCCGTCACTTTCAAGGAGTGGCTCGGCTCGGATGAGGCGGGGCTCCCGTTCCGGCCGGACGAGGAGCCGTCCCTCGGATCCCATCTGCTGGTCGAGCTCTTCGGATGCAACGTCAATGCGTTGAAGGCCAAAGAAACCGTGGCCAAGGCGATGGACGACGCGGCGCGGGAGAGCGACGCGCACGTGGTCGCCGAATCGTTCCATGAGTTTCAGCCCTACGGGGTCTCGGGCGCGGTGATCATCCAGGAGTCCCATTACACGATCCACACCTGGCCGGAGCACGCCTACGCGGCCGTGGACCTGTTCTATTGCGGCGGCACGATTTCGGTTCACAAAGCGGTCGAGGTGCTGCAGGAGCGGCTCCAGCCGAGGCGCATCAAGTTCCTCGTGGTTCGTCGCGGGCCGCAGAGCGAAGTCGACCAGGTGTAACCAGCCTTCAGGCATTTGCCGGGTGACCGCCTCCGGGCTGTCGAACCGCCTGGTGGGTGCCGATGTCCCGACCCCGACGCCGGAAATAAGGCACGCGCCCTCTACAACTCGTCGAAAGCTTCGAACCGGTGCAGCTCGGAGAGGGATTCGCCGAGCAGCATTCGTTTGCAGGCTTCGCCAAGCAGAGGAGCGATCTCGATCACCCGAACCTTCGGACCGGCCACCGCGGCCTTGTTCGTGACGGGAATCGTATCGGTTACGACGATTTCGTCGATGGGGGCATCCACCAGCTTGCGCATCAGCTCCGCCTGACTCAGCTTCCGGTCCGAGAAAACGCCGTGCACGGCGAACATGTGGATCGACGCGGCGCCATGGCTCTTGAGCAGTTCCGCATCCCGGATGAGGGTGTTCCCGGTCAGAATCTCGTCGTCCATGATGAAGCAATGGCGGCCCTTCACGTGGCCGGTGATGCCTTTGACCGCCGGCCGCTCGTCGTTGTCGGGCCGGATCTTGTGGATGTAGGCCTGCTCCAAGCCGAGGGCGGAAGGGACTTCCTCGAATCGCTTCGCGGCGCCCGCGTCCGCGAAGACGAGAGCGCATTCTTCGTGACGCCACTTCCTCAAGTGGTTGGATTTGATGTCGTTGACGAGCAGGGGCACGGCCGGGACCTCGTCGGCGGTGGGAGTGAAATACTGCTTCAAATGCTGGGAATGCGGTTCGAGCAACAGCACGCGCCTCACGCCGAGCACGTTGTTGAGGATCTCGGGGAGCCGCTGCCCCATCACCGAGATTCGCGGCCGATTCTTCCGGTCGGACCGAGAGTAGGGCATGTACGGAAAGGCCACGAACGTCCGCCGCGGATGCGAGTTGTTGATTGCGTCCAGAAGCGCAAATAGCTGAATGACGTTGTCGTTGACGGGCGCGGTCTGGGTGTGCAGCACGAGAACCGCGTGGTCGCGAACATTGTCGACTTGGACTTCGATGTTCTCGTTGGAAAACCTCGAAACGGCGGACTTGCCGAGTTCGACGCAGTGCCCGTCGATACCGTCCATCCTTGCCTTGACCTCGCGGAAGACCGCCTGGGCCAAGGCATCGGTTCCGGTCGTTGAGAAAATCTTAACAATCGTGCTCATTGGGCGGCACCTTATTGTACAGGATTCGCCCGATTTGGGTTGGCGTATCCCATCGTCACGTTTTGTTCAGCAAGGAACGCCTCGCAACCGATTCCAGATTGCGCGCAGATTCGTCGCGGCGTCGATCCCCGATGAGGCAGCATCAAGGTGGACGGCGCCGTCCGGATTCAAGCGTCGCGTCGAGATGTGCTTTCGCTCGCCGGCTTCATGACGCTCGACGACTCCCCTGGCATTCAAAAGCCCAGAGGCTGAAAGGCCAGCGAGAACGTTACCGGGTTCAGGTAGCGCAAGCCGTCCCAGGCCTGACGCCAATGCCGGGAAAGCTCGGCGCCTTTGCTCGCCCAGGCGAACCCGGAGAAGCCGCCGAAGGAGGGGATCAGCGCCTGGTAGGAGCCGACTTCCGGAAAGACCGAAGCCAACGTCTGAAGGATCCCCTCGAGCGAATAGGGGCAGAACAGCAGATTGTCGGCCTGGGTCACCAACAGACCGTTCTGGGTTAATGCTCGGCAACAGTCGCGATAGAACGCCTCCGTGAAAAGCTGTTCGCTGAGCGCGCCGTCCTCGCCTTCATAGGTGTCGGTGCTGTCCATCACGACAAGATCGTAGGATCGGTCGGCTTCCTTGACAAAGGGAAAGGCATCCGCGACATGAACGTGGACGCGCGGGTCGTCGAAGGCGCCGGC
>DATJYD010000666.1:0-4712 GCA_035499755.1 Fimbriimonadaceae bacterium | reverse complement strand
AGGGCGGCGCGAACCGTGCCACACTCGGAACGATGCCCGACCGCATTCCGCTTTACTACACCTTCGGCAACCACCAGCATTGGGTCGATCTCCAGTGGCTGTGGGGCTACGACGTTCTTCCCGGCGCGATTCGGGACATGCTGCATCTTTGCCGTGAAGCCGGGGTCAAGGGCTGCGTCAACTTCGACGGCATCGGCTACGAGAAGCTGGCCGCCGAGGACCCTCGCGCGTTCGCCGATTTGAAGCAGGCGGTCGAGGAGGGAACGTTCGAGATCGTGGGCGGCTCCTACGGCCAGCCGTACGGGCTCTTTCACGGCGGCGAATCGAACGTTCGGCAGCGGATCTTCGGCGCGCGGGCGGTCAACCGTCTTTTCGGCGTTCCGGTGCGGACATTCTGGGAAGAGGAGTTCGACTTCTTTCCCCAGCTTCCCCAGATTCTGCGCGGGGTGGGCATTCGGTACTCGTCGCTGTTCTTCCAGTGGACTTGGCACACGCCGGAGGTGCCGCGCGAGGAGGTCCCGGTTGTCTGGTGGGAGGGCCAGGACGGCTCGCGCCTGCTCTGTGCGACGCGAAACCGGTTGAATCTGCATCAGTGGCCGGAGGACATGGACATCGTCCTCGCGTCGCTGTCTGATGAAGGTGATGGAAGTGATGGAGGTGATGGAGGGGAGCCCGGGTCGGAGTTTAGAGTTTGGAGTTTGGAATTGCGGTCACTTCCATCACCTCCATCATCCCCTGTTCCTCTGGTCCTCCAGTGGCTTGAGCTCATGCCGACTCCGGACTGGATGTGCCGGAGCGAACTGATTCTGCCCAAGCTGAAGCAACTCCTCTCCGACCCCCGTTTCGAAGTCCGTCCGGTGACCCTGGGTGAGTATCTCCTGTCCGTCGAAAGTGGCACAGGCGTCCCGCCTGTGGTTTCCCCGACCGTCCCTGTCGGGGCTCAAAGCACCCACGAAGACGTGCGTAGCACAGGCGTCCCGCCTGTGGTTTCCGCGACCGTCCCGGTCGAGGGCCAGAAGGTCGAGCGAAGACAGGGCGCCAACCTGCCCCACTGGACGACGGAAGGCGGCACTTACGCCGTGACCTTCCGGCTTGCCGACGCACTTCCGCGCGCGGCCCAGGAGGAATACAAGGCCGAGCGCCTGCGGCTCAAAGAGCTTAAGGATCGCGGCCAGCTTGACTCCCTGAAGCTGGCATACGAATACCAGCGCCTGTACGCCGAGAGGATCGAGCACACCCTCGACGTTGGGCTTGGGTCCTGCCTCCTTCGCGACCCGGTCGCCGCAAAGATCGTCGTGGCAGCCCTTGAGCACTTCGATGGCAGCCGCTACCGCCTTCATGCCTGGTGCATCATGCCCAACCACGTTCACGCCGTGGTTGAGCCACTGGCCGACGCCACCCTGTCCAAAGTCCTCCATTCCTGGAAGTCCTTCACCTCCCACGAGATCAACCGCGCCTTGAACCGCACCGGCGACGTTTGGCTGGACGAGAGCTACGATCACCTGGTTCGGAATGAACTCGACTACGACCGGCAGGTAGCGTACGTCTGGGACAACCCGTCCAAAGCCGGAATCGGGCCCTGGCCGTGGCGGTGGTCCGCAAAGCACGACCGAGACGGCCGTGAAAACCATGGGCGGGACGCCCATGCCACGCTCCCCGTGCGCAGCTACACCATGGACCAGGTCTGGCACGGGATGACGCTTGGCAAGAACGGCGACCGGATGCGCCGGATGTCGCGTGAAGCTGAGGCCTCGCTCCTCAGCGCCGAGACCCTCGCCGCGATCGCCGGCCTCTTCGGGCGTCCCTACGCCCAGTGGGACGTGTACCCGACCTGGGAGCTCGAGGAAGCCTGGCGCGAACTCCTCAGCGCCCAGCACCACGACAACGACGAGTGCGAGGGCCTCTGCGGCCACGTGGGCTGGTTCAGCTACGAGAAGAGCAAGAGGCTGTCGAGGCATTCCGGTCGGTTTTGCATGCGCCAGATCATCGAAAATCTGGGAGGGAAGCGGCCCAACGACGTCTCGTTCAATTGGGGAAGGCTCGCTTTCCACGAAGACATCGACGGGACGCCCGGAATCATCGAGAAGCGCGGTCACAGGACTGACCGGCTGATCTTCCTGAACAGCTTGGGCTGGGCCCGGAAGGAGAAGTACCCTTGGCTGAGCCCCGTCTACACGACTCAGCAAGAGATCGAGATCCCGCCGTTTGGATACGCAGTCGTGGAAGTGGAGAAGCCTCTCCTTTTGGAGACCTACAAGGAGGAGCAGGACCGGAATCTCAGAGCGATCGGGCGCCTCCCGACAGAGATCGTCCACGGAGATCTTCACGTCGAGCGCGACACGGCACGCGGCAGCATCACTCAAATCAAGAGCAAGGAGTTCCCCGAGGGAGCCTTGGCTGGAGCCGGGGCGTTCGGTCTCGTCCTCCAACGGGAAGGCACGGAAACGCAATTCGAAGTCGCGCGAATGCGCCGCAAGGAGGGCGAAGCGGCCGCCTCCCCATACAAACACGACGACCAGTCGCTACAGAGCCATATTGCGCCGAATCCGGTCACACGGGCGATCGACCTGCGCTACTCAGGCCGGGTACGGCAGCCAGATCCAGGAATGAACGCCTCCCTCCAGATTGTGTTTCAGCTCTCGTTCGACGCGAAGATCTACGCGGACTTTCCTTACGGCGTCGCCGAAGCGACCCCCATCGATAAAGGGCTCAAAAAGTATCCTACAGGAGATTGGATGACGTCTTCCCAGTGGTTTGAAGAGGTACGGCGGCCCTTCACTTCCCTGAGCTTCGTCGATTTCATGGATGTGCAGAACCCGGACCGCGGTCTGCTGATCGTGCACGACGGGAGTCAGCAGTGGCTCGTGCATGACGATGGATCGATTCGTTGCATCCTCACCGCCTACGACCCCTGGGACGAGGACTACTTCGTCGACGCGATTGGCGCCTCATTCCACCTCATGCCGCATGGACCGATGTCGAACTCGGAACGATGGAAGACGGCTCAGCAGTTCCTCCGCCCTCCGATGTTCAGCGTGTTCGACGGCGAACCGAAGGGCCCCTCCAACTTCTCCGCCGTCTCCTGCGACGCCGAGAACGTGGCCCTCACCGCCTTCTACCGCGAAACCAGAGACAGCGCGAAGGGCCAGCAGTTCCACGCCGTCGACGTGCTCGGCGTCGACTACCCATACGTCCTGCGCCTCCTCGAACTGGACGGCCTCGAAACGGCAACCACCCTCACCTTCGGTGCGACCGTCGCCGGAGCCTGGAAGACGAACCTCCTGGGCGAACCCGAGGAGGACCTCACCGAGTCGGTCCAGGGAGGAACCGCCGTGCCCCTGCGCCTGCGTCCTTACGAAATCGCCACCGTCTACCTCGACCTGGTCGAGGGCCGCAAGCAGGTGCGCGACCTCGACGCGCGGCGCGAGGTCTGGGCCACCGTCCACCGAGTCGAGTAGCGGACTTGGCTTTCGGCGGCTTACTTGGTCCGCGAATCGCGATAGGCCAGGGTGACGTGGGCGCGCTCAGTGCTCCCTGGAAGCAGGGCGTCCTTCGCCTCGATCTGGGCGGAAAGCAAGCGGCCGTCGCCGGCGTCGAACCAGAGAACGCCGGTGGCCGACATCTGGGGAGCGTCGCCGCCGGATGTGAAGGTCAGCCGATAGCCGCGGCTCGTCCCACTCGGCTGGCCGAAGGAGGTGAGCTTCGCAACTCCCTTGGTGACCTGCTTCTCGACGGTCGTGGAGAGATCGAGCGTCCATTCGTCGGGCAGGTTCGCGGGGAGCCACATCGCGATCAGGCGGTCGAGTTCGAAGGTTCCGTGGTCGAACGGGTCTTCATACAGGAGAGTCCCCTCGGGAGAGAGCCATGCCTTGCTGATCGTCGGGTCTTTGTAAGGCGGCGGCGGCATCAAAACGCCACCGACCTTACTCTCCAGAAGCGTCACCTGGGTCTGCACGACCCACAGGTCATCCTCTTTCCCGGTCACCCGGAAGAAGAGCTTTTGCCGTCTCGATTCGTCGATCTCGTCGGCCTTGCTCGTGTAATGGAGGGATTCCTCGCCTCCCCAGTTGGTTCCGACGGTCAGTCGCGATGGGGCGAGCGCGCATAAGGCTAAAAGGGAAACCACAATCAGTTGCCCGTTTCCACCGGCTGCTCGCCTGACTTACGGTAGCCGAGATCGCGGGCCAGCTCTTCGCGGCCGATCGGCGTATCGAGCTTGGCTTTCTGGCGGATGAGATCGTTCTTATCCGCCTCGGACTTCAGCATCTCGTTGGTCGCGGCATCCGACTTCTGGCGCTCCTGCCGGTAGGCGAGCCACGGCCCCCGGCTGAGATACAATCCCACTCCGGCTGCGGCCACGACCAAGAAAGCGGTGGACACCAGTTTTCGCGACATCACCTACTACTTACGCTGGGATTCACGCGATGGGTTTTCCGATTTCACCACAACCCTCGCAATCCGGGGGCGACCAAGAGCGGGATCCGAGTATCTGCCCACGACGCTCTCCTTAGGATCTGTGGCAACCGATGCAAAGCGACGGCTTCCTGCCAGCCAGGAGAATCGGCCGCAGATTCTCCATAAGCCGGGAGGCGCGGCCAGCTAGAACTTGAAGCCGAGCCCCAGCGTGAACCGGTTCAGCTCCGAGTTGCGGTCCCGGATGTACCAGTTGCCCGCGACGAGGCTGATGTTCCGGCCCAGATTGAGCGACCCGT
>DATJYD010000665.1:0-10692 GCA_035499755.1 Fimbriimonadaceae bacterium | reverse complement strand
CGCCGCCGCGAGAATGTCGGTCAGATAGGCCGAGACATCCTCATACAGGTCCTTAAGAAAGGAGGAATAGAGTGTCGACTTTAGGTGGCTCAATGCCAAACGGCGATTGTGGGGGCTCGGCACTCGTGCTGCCAGGCGGGGGTGATGTGTTGGATCCACAGCGTCAAAGATACGCAACCCGCCTGCCGTATGAAGGGCAGGAAGGGACCGACTGAACACGTCGGCGATCTCGATATCGGCGTCATAGTGCGCAACTCGGTTCAGAAAGCGAACGTATGGCTTGGTCTTCAAATCCGCGTCCTTCTTGTCAAGATCAGTTTAGCCTCTCAGCCCGTCGCTGGAGGTTCATTCATAATGGGAAGGAGGTTCGCGTGAAGCCGTGCGTCAACGGCGGAAGTAGGTGGGGGCCGGTGGTAAGAACACCGACCCCCCGCTGAATCCAAGTTGCTAGACAACAGCAACAGGGAAAAACGAAATGATGAATTCTCTACCTTGGGGTCATGATGTGGCTCGAACGAAGGTGCGGGTACGCCATGGCAGTTACGTAGTCGAGGTCACATTTGCCCCTGAGACGGACGAACAGAAGGAGATCGCGGAGATCGCTGGGGACATCGAACGGGCGATCAGGGTTTCAGCTGTCTTTGAGTTTGAGTCGGCTCAGCACAATTGCCGGTAACGAGGTCCCGCGGAGATTCTCGGCGCGTTTCGGCGCACAATGCAGTACGGAGGCAGGAGAACATGATGAGGGCGCCACTTTTCGCAGTTCGAGAGGCTGCGGCATTGTGCCGATCGTGGATGAGAACGAAGGAGACGGTGGTTCTTAGCAGAGCTCTTCCGGCCCTTTGCGCGGTTGCGCTCAGCGCGGTACCGGCGTTCGGGCAGATAGCGACCTTCACGCCTTTGGGCAATCCGAGTAGTTGCGTTGCATACGGCGTTTCGGCAGATGGTACGGTTGCGGTCGGCGCCAACTGGTTCAACCCGGGCAGTTATGCCTTTCGCTGGAGCCAGGCTGGAGGCATGCAGAATCTTGGCGTGTTAAGCGGTGCTGGCAGCAGCAGTGCCTACGCTGTCTCAGGGGACGGATCTACCGTCGTTGGAAGCTGCAGTTTGCTGAGCACGGGGGCGACCGAGGCCTTTTACTGGAATCAGGCCGGCGGCATGCAAGGGCTGGGCATGTTGACTGGCGGGATGCAAAGCACGGCCTGCGCAGCGTCGATGGACGGGTCTGCGGTGGTTGGAATCAGCGAATCCGCTCAGGGGGATCGCGCCTTCTTATGGACCCAATCCAGCGGGATGGTGAGTCTGGGCACGCTGGGTGGGTCAGGGGGTAGCCAAGCTAACGGTGTTTCCGCAGACGGCTCGGTCGTCGTTGGCAGCTCGGGTGGGACCGCCTTCCGCTGGACTCAGCCAAAGCTTGCGTTTTGCAGCTTCCGCGACGGCTTCTATCAGATTTACTCGATGAACGAGGATGGCAGCGATCAAACGAGGCTGACGAACAACACGTACGACGACGAGCACCCGTCATGGTCGCCCAATCGCCAGCAAATCGCCTTTGCGCGCCGGATTCCTGGAGGCGGCACGTACCAGATTTACGCGATGGGCGCGGACGGTACCGGCCAGAGCAACCTGACGAATGACCAGTGGCCGGACGAGAATCCCGCGTGGTCGCCCGATGGAAGCAAGATCGCCTTCGATACGATCGGTCGAGGCGCCGACGTGCAGGCCATCTACGTGATCAATCCGAACGGCAGCGGCCTGACCGAGCTTTCTGTACCCGGCGCCGCCTACGACAGCGAGCCGGCTTGGTCCCCCGACGGGACGAGGATCGCTTTCACGAGCTTTCGTGACGGCAACTTCGAGATCTACGTGATGAACTCGGACGGCAGCGGTCAGATACGACTGACCAACAGCCCGGGAACCGACTCCTACCCCCGATGGTCGCCGGACGGCTCCAAGATCGTCTTCATGAGTGATCGCACCGGGACCACCCAGATCTGGGAGATGAATGCGAACGGCACCGGGCAAACGAACCTCAGCGCCAACTCGGTCTCCGACGAATACCCAGACTTCTCGCCCGATGGCGGCAGGATCGTGTTCGACCGCACCGTGGACGGGGGCATCACGTATCAGGTTTGGACGATGAGTGCTGGGGGCGGCGGCGAGGTGATGCTTTCAAGTAGCGGCGACCAGCAGCCGCGGTGGTCCTCGGCCATGGTGGGGATCGCACCAGGGGAAGCCTACGGCGTTTCCGCGGACGGCTCGGTCGTCGTGGGCTACCTTAGTGGTAGTGGCACCCCGTTCCGCTGGACTCAGGCAGGGGGGGTGCAGGACCTTGGGGGCGGCGCCGGGGGCCGTGCCTGCGGTGTGTCGCCGGATGGGTCAGTCGTGGTTGGCGAAGACGGCAGCGGCCACGCCTTCGTCTGGACGGCCAGTCTGGGCATGCTGAACCTCCGGGATGTCTTGGTAGCGGAGGGCTGCGGCAGCCAAGTGAGCGCGTGGACATTGGACACGGCCTACAGTGTGACGACCGCGCCCGGCGGGGCAGCGACTATCGTGGGCGTCGGCCGACCCAGTGGGGGCACGCAGGGGTTCATCGCGACCATCAACAGCGTGCAGATCGTGTCCGGCCACATCGACCTGCAAGATTACGTCGCCAGCGCCGTTGCCGGGACGCAGGTCACCGTCGAGATCCGCAACGCCGGGTCAACGACGCCGATCGACTCCCAGGTCGTGACCCTTGATGCGAGCGGCAATTTCAGCTTCAATGCCCACGTCATCATCCCGCCGGCCGACTATGACATCTCGGCCAAAGGGTCGCACTGGCTCCGGCGCACACTTACGAACCTGCCCCTCGGCATCACCGGCTTCGCCGGGCTCAGCTTTTCGCTGATCAACGGGGATATCAACGGCGACAACCACGTGACCCTCGGCGATTTCGGCAAGCTCAAGTTGGCATACGGCAGCGTGCCGGGGGCTCCGAGCTGGAATCCTAATGCCGATCTCAACGGTAATGGCTCAGTCGGGCTCAGCGATTTCGGGATTTTGAAGAAGAACTTCGGGCAAGATGGCGATCAGTAGGTGGCGCTCCTATCAGGAGCTCGATCCCCAGGCGGATCACGCCCGGCAGATTGCTTACAGAGGGAGTGTGTCGGTCATAGCGCAAACCTATGGATGCTGCCGTAGCGGTCGGCACTCTAGACCGTCGGCTCGTGTTCTCCTGTACGGTTGGTCGCGGAAAAGGCAGGTCTAGGAAAAGACCAGGCGGCTCACCACACACGCAGGATGGGCAGACAGGGCCCGACAACGGTCCATTCTGTTGCGCGATACGAGATGCGGCCCATGCCGGGTCGTGCGGCACTGAGATCCACTGGCGAACGTGAGGCACGCCCGCGGTCCCTCAAAGCCCAGAGCTTTCGCAACGGACGTCTGGGAGCCCAAGCCTGAGTAAGAGGCCGCCGTGAATCGCGGCCGATCACCCCGGTCGCGATCACGGCGCTGATTATCATGACGCAAAATGGGCTGTGGCGACATGGATCTTCCAGGGCAATCCCGATATGTTCGAAGTCGATAAGTACCTCGAAGGCCGAACCTCAATCCAGTGGCTCGTGCGGCAGTACAGGCGCTTCGTGAAGGCAGGCGACGAGGTTTACATCTGGCGGGCGGCCGGAAAGAAGAGAGGCGTCCGGGGCATCGTCGCCCATGGCACGATCACGGCGGTCGGGGAGTTCGAAGACGACTGCCCGGAGCTGTGGACCAATCCCAGTCCCGGCCCGGAGTATCGAGCGGCCATGGACCTCGATGCCGTCCGCCTAAAGCCTGACGACGGCATGCTTGACATCCGACTGGTAAAGCTCCACCCGGTCTTGAGGGGTATGCAGATCGTTCGACAGCAGACCGGAACGAACTTCAGGGTCAAAGAGGACGAGGCTGCGGCGCTCCGCGAGAACTTCTAGGCGCACGGCTCCGAGCACACGGAATAGGCTGGCGTCTCGCTGAGCTAGCCGCTAAGGCGCTTGATGGAGATCATTCGGCCGACGCTCGGGGTCTCGGCCGACGACTTGGGGCCGTGCGAACGCGTGGGTGAACCACGCCACTTCCACACTGCCCGGGCGATAATGCAGTTGATGAAGGGCGATCTGCGGCGGAGGGTGCTTTGGGGCTTTGCAATTCTCGCGATCGTTTGCATCTGCGGGTTCGGGAGCTTCGGCTACTACGCCTACCAAGCGACCTTCGGGAAGGCCGCGCGATCCCTGCCGAACGAGATCGCGCTTGCCCGAAAGGAGGGCATTCCCCTCGACCCCGACGATCTGCGGCCGAAACCTCCGATTCCCGACGAGGAGAACGCGGCCACGATCTACCTGGCCTTCTTCCCGCGGATCGATCGCGCCTTCAGAGAGCACCGGAAGCTGCTCGACGAATGCAACGATCTCGCCAAGTATAAGGCGAGCGGGGCGGAAGCGCGAGACATCCGCCTGGCGATCGGGGAAATCCACGAGTCTCTCGAAGAGATCGCGGCGGGCAGCAAGCGACCCTTCTGCGACTTCCACTACCGTTACGAAGACGGTCCGGACCTGAAGATGCCCGAGATGGCGACGGCGAAGAACGCGGCGCGACTGCTCGACGCCAGCGCCACCTTCCTCGCCCGCCAAGGCAAGGTCTCCGAGGCCTACGACGAGATCGCGGCAGCCATCGCGGTCGGACGTCAGATCGGCAAGGGGCCTTATCTCATCGCGTGCCTCGTGCAGCTCGCGATCGACGGCATGGCAGTCCAGGAGCTTTGCGATCTCATCGATCTCTCCAAATCCGATCCGGCGCTCCTCGCCAAAGCACAGAAGACGCTGGACGGCGCGGGACCGATCGCCGATCTCCGGTCTTCCTTTGGCTCCGAGGTGGTCATGGGCCGCGTCGCGATTCATAGGGTGCACACCTTCTCCGACCTGCGGGCAATCTCTTCCGCCTCCGGAGGGGACGACGATTCGGACAACTCGCTGAACGGCGGCGGGCCCAAGCTGCCGCCCTCCCTCACCCAAGCCTTCGAGGCCCGCTATCTCGCCACATGGAGGGAAGCCTTCGAGAAGCTACCAGCCGACCCTACCGACTGGCTCGACGCCTATCACGTCCTGAAGCCTATCGACGCGCGGGTCGACTCCGACCGGTCCCTCGAGAATACGATGAACGCGATCCTGTTCCCGAGCCTGGAGAATGTCGCTCTTGCGATCGGCCATCAGGACGCCAACCGGCGGATCGCGGCGTGCGCGGTCCGGCTGATGCAGGACCGCCTCCGCACCGGCTCCCTGCCCGCGACACTTCCGGACTACGGGAAGATCTCCATCGATCCGTTCGACGGCAAGCCGCTCCGCTATCGTCGGGAGGGCGCCGGATTCACGCTCTACAGCATCGACCGGGATTTCAAAGACGACGGCGGGCGGCCGTGGCGGGTGAACGGCGACGGCGGCGACCTCGTCCGGGAGTTCAAGTAGAGAGGGCGATGCACCCTGAACGGGAAAGGAGTATGGAGGCGTCCACCAATCGATGAGCAAGGGGCGGCGAAGACTATGGATCATCCTGGGCGTCCTCGCCGGGCTTCCCTGCCTGTCAGTCGGAATTTGCCTCGTGGCGCTCCGGATCGGCTTCGCCCGAGCCGGATCGACGCTTCCCCGGGAGCTTTCCGCCGCCACGCAGGCGGGGATGCCGATCGAGCCCGAGGATCTGCGCCGCGAGCTTGCCATCCCCGATTCGGACAACGCGGTGATCTCCTATGACTTAGCGATCGGAGAGTATCGGCATGCAATCCCCACGCTCCAATCGAACTTCCAGACCGCGGAGAGCCACGTCCTCGACGGCCGCGCAGGCCCGGCCGATGTCGCCACGGTCAAGGCCGGCCTCTTCCATCTGAGAGGCGGCTGCGAGGAGGCGCGCATTGCCGCTGGGGAACCCGGCCTGAACTGGAACCGCAAGTGGGAAAACGGCTTTGGGCTGGAGTTTCCCGAATACGCGGATCTCAAGGGAATCGTAAAGGCGCTGGCCGCGCGCGCCATTCTCGAGTCCGAAGCCGGCCAAAGCAGCGCCGCGATCGACGACGTCGAGTCGGGCTTTCAGATCGCGCATCACCTTGGCCAAGATCCCACCATCATCGCCTCTATGGTTCAGCTCAGCACGGAGGGGATAACCGAGACGGCGCTGGAGGCGGTGCTGAACGGGCCGACCACGCGGGGCGATCTCGCCCGGGCGGCCAAGATCGTCGGCAACCTCAAGGACTTGCCGAATCCCCGCTTCTGGCTGGGCGGCGAGTTGGTCATCGAGCGGCAGACGATCCGGAGGATTCACTCCATGAACGACCTGCAGGCCGTAATCGGCTCCGACGGCCCACCCGCCGACCAAGACCCCTTTCTGATGGATTGGCTACTCCGCGACCCTTCGTTCCGAAAAGCCTGGGAGGCGAAGGCCGTCCACTACCTGAGGACCGCCTACGCGGCAATCCCAGCGGAGAACCCGAGCGTTTCCGACGTACGAAGCGCGATGGACAGAATCGATGAGGAAACCACCGCCGATCGGTCCCTGGAGAGCATGCTGAACCTGCTTCCCGTGTTTTCGGAGAGCGGGACCGCCTATGCGAGAGCGATCGCCCGGCGGCGGATGATGCTGGTTTCGATCGCGGCCCTGAACGCCTGGAAGACCCAGGGTTCTCCTCCGATGTCGCTCCCCTCGCTCGGCAAAGCGTCGATGGATCCGTTCTCGTCGAAGCCGCTCGGATACCGGCGCACGAGGACCGGGTTCCGCGTCTACAGCGTCGATGCCGACGGCGTGGACGATGGCGGGCTGATCCGCCGGGAGGACCTGAGCGGGTCGCGAACTCACGACATCGCTTTCCGGTTCGGCTCGGAGCGTAAGCAGCCTAAACCGGCAACGGCCGCTCCGGCAGTGCCGGCGGTCGATCCGGGAGATTAGAGACTGCTCAGCCGAAGGTCCTCGAGCGAGGAGACGACGAGATCGGCCGGCATGTCCTCATGCGCGGTGAGATAGGTGGGAACGGCGACGACGAAGAGGCCGGCGTCACGGGCAGCCCGGGTTCCGTTCGGCGAATCCTCCAGGGCGATCGCCCGCGGCGGCTCGACTTCCAGCCGCTCACATGCGAGGAGATAGAGGTCGGGATAAGGCTTCGCGCGCTCCACATCGCCGGCGCATACGATCGCATGGAACCTGGACAGAAGACCGAGCCGCTCGAGATGCCCATCCACCCAGGGGTGCTTGGAACTGCTCGCGACCCCGAGCTTCATCCCGAGAGATTCGGCTTCCTGGATACGATCGATAACTCCGGGCATGACCTCGAGCTCGGCGAGCATGCGGGACAAGATGCGTCCGCGCATCCGCCTCACTTCTTCGGCATCCGCCTCGACTCCCATCTGGAGAAGCAGCTCGTGCGGTTGAGTCTTCACCTGTTCCGCGCCACGGCCGAGCAGGAACCGCCAGTAGGATTCCGGATACTCGCGCCCATAGTGGCCGAATACCTCCTCCCAGGAGCGGATCTCGGGGGTTTCGGTTTCGAGGATCAGCCCGTCGAAATCGAAGATAACCGCCTCGAACACGGGGAGCAGTTTACATCGGGGCGCAGGGAGCCCGGCGCCCGGCTAAACTCCATCCAATGCTCAGTGCCCTCGCCATCGGACTAGCCTTGGCCGCACCCGTGTCGCGGGTTGGAACGCGGGGGTTGAGAACCCCCGGCACGTTCGACTTCTACGCGGACAAGCCGTACGACGCGTCGATCCCGAGGCCGGATACGACCCTGGGCTACCCTCTCTGCAGCCGAACCACGACGTTCCGGGATCAGGAGCGGGCCCTCCTCGCCATCGCGAGCGCCGCCGGGAGCCGGGTCAAGGTGATCGAATACGGCAAGAGCTGGGAAGGGCGCCCGCTCAGAATCTATGTCGTGAGCACGCCCGCCAATATGGCGCGGCTGGAGGCGATCCGCAAGGACAACCTGGAAAGGAATCACGGCAAGGCCGCCGACCCGAAGGATCCGGTGATCGTCTGGGTGAACGAGTGCATCCACGGCGATGAGACCGCTTCGTTCGAATCGGCCATGGCCCTCCTCTACGATCTCGCGGCGAGCCGGTCCAAGCGGATCGAGAGCATCCTCGATAAGGCGGTCGTCGTTCTCAATCCCTGTTACAACCCCGACGGGCACGAGCGGTTTACCGTCTACTACAACTCCATCGCGACCGGATCGCCGGAACCTGGCGCCTATGAAGACGAGGAGCCTTCGGCGATCTTCGGGCGGCTGAACCATTACCGCTTCGACATGAACCGCGACCGGGTGGCCATGTCGCAGGTCGAGACGCGAAGCGAGGTCGCCGAGTTCCTCCGCTGGCACCCCCAGGTTTACATCGACCAGCACGGCCAGGTCGGCAGCTACTTCTTTCCACCCAATGCCGAGTCGGAAAACGTCAATGCCGACCGCTCAAGGCTAGACAAATGGACGGATCTCTTCGGCCGAGCGACGGGGCGAGCCTTCGATGAACAAGGATGGACCTACTTCGTCAAGAGCGAATTCGATCTCTACTATCCCGGCTATCTCGACGCCTTTACCACCCTCAGCGGCGCGATCGGGCTGACGAACGAGACCGATGGCGGCCGCTTGCTCGCGACGAAGCGCGGCGACGGCACGATCGTCACCCTGCGCGACGGCGCAATGAAACACTTCACCGCCGCCCTCGCAGTGGCTCAGGCCGCCGTGGAGCACCACGACGACCTCCTCGCCGAATTCGTGGATTTCAAGCGGAAAGCCGTCACCGGCGAAGCCGCCGGCAAATTCCAGCGGGTCGTCGTGGAGGGCGATTCTCGCGCGCTCGACCGCATGCAGGCGCAACTCGGACGGGCGGGAATCTCGTCCCGGATCACGCGGGCTTCATGGTCGCAAAACGATGCCCACGACTACTGGTCTTCCCAGCACGGCGAGCACCGGTTTGCGGGGCCGAGCCTCATCATCGACCTGGCCCAGCCACAAGGGCAGCTCGCGAAGGCGCTGCTCGAACCGGGCAGCGATTTCGAGCCGGAATTCACCAAGGCCGAACTCGCCAAGAAGAACTCGGAGCCGGAGGGCCAGACCTATCCGGGGCCCGACGACACCGATTTCTACGACATCACCGGATGGTCGCTGCCGTTCGCCTATGGCCTGCACGCGTGGTGGTGCGAGTCGGCGCCCGCACTGCCGGGCGTCGAGGCCGGCTCGGACCCGACCGAGCAACAGGCCTTCGATGCGAAAGCGAAATCGACAGTGGGGTACGCGATCCGCTATCGGGACCAGGACGATATTCTCCTGGCTGCGGACGCGCTGAAGGCCGGGTTGAGGGTCGAGGTCACGACCCGGCCCATGCGCCTGGGAGGGCAATCCTACCCGCGCGGAACGTTCCTCGTCCTCGCATCGCGCAACCGGGAGGGCTTCGAGACCGATCTCCTGAATTTGGCGAGGAAGCGCGACTCCGCCTACTTTCCGCTCGTGACCAGCTATCCCGACTTGGGCGGGCAGGGCCCGGGGAGTGAGAGCATCCTCGCCTTGCGGGAGCCGAAGATCGGCGTGGTGTTCGGCAACGGCGCCAACTTGGCAGAGGTCGGCGGGATCTGGTACTTGATGGATCAGGAGTTCCATCTTCCCTTCACGCCCCTTTCGAGTGGATCTCTAGACGGCAATCTCAATCGTTACTCCTGCATCGTAGTCCCGGAGGGAACGGGGCTCACGATGACGCCGAAGCTCCGTGAGTGGATCTCCGGCGGCGGCTGCCTGGTCGCTCTGGGCGGCATCAACTGGCTGACAGGGGTGGGCGGCGTCGTCGACCTGCAAGCCGTGGGCGGAGATCACGAGGACCTTCCCGGCTCCCTGTTTCGCGCCCAACTCGATCCGGATTCATTCCTCGGCTACGGCTACGGATCGCAAGGCAAGGGCCCGATCGACATCGCGGTTCCGGTCGAGGGAAGCTCGTTTCTGAAGGCCCGGCCGGAAGGGGGGAGCGTCGTGACGTTCAGCGACGACGATAAGGTCAAGAAGCTGCTCAGCGGCTGGTCCTGGCCGGACGATACCGAAAAAGGGCTGGCCGGTTCGGTCTGGCTCCAGGACGTTAATGTGGGGCGCGGCCACGCGATCCTATTCACCTTCGATCCCACCTCTCGGGCGATGTGGCCCGGGCTGTACAAGATGCTCCTCAACGCGATGATCGTCGGCCCGACGACGTCTTAGCGCGCCACCCATCAAGCAAGCCGGCAATTATGGACACATTGAAGCTTCTCGAAGAACTCGTCGCGATCCCCGGCCCGCCCGGCCAGGAGATCCTCGTCCGCAGGGCTCTGGAGGCTCACCTCGACGGGCTTGGCCTGAAGCACCGGACCGATGCCAAGGGCAACCTCCTGGTCGGCGCCGAGAAGCCGAGGATCGTGGTGACGGCGCACATGGACGAGATCGCCATGATCGTGCGTGGAATCGACATGGCGGGGCGATTGATCGTCGGGCCTTTAGGCGGCATCTTTCCGTGGAAGACGGGCGAGGGGCCGGTTCAGATATTGGCCGCGGAGGCCCTGAACGGCGTCCTTTCGTTCGGTTCGATCCACACCGAGGACAAGGCCTCGAACGTTCGCCGGGCCGATCGCACCGGGATCGATTGGGAGATGGTGCGCGTGCTGACCGGCATGGGGCCAGCTCAA
>DATJYD010000664.1:0-2417 GCA_035499755.1 Fimbriimonadaceae bacterium | reverse complement strand
GCGGCGGCAAGAATTTCGGCACCTCCGCCGTCACTTTCTCACCGTGATGGTCGTACAGCCCGCGAACGAGCACGTAGCAGTCGCGCGGCTTCGGCATCTCCTCCATGATCATCACGGTCGAGATCTGGCTGTCCAGCATCGCCCGCTTCTTCTCAGTCGCCTGTTTCTCCTCGTCGAGAGCGCGATAACTTGCGTCGTGTTCGAGCGCCCACAGGTCGGTGAGTCGATCGCTCTGCGCCTTCGTTCGCTTCGATGGATCGAGCGCGAGAATCGCGGCCGCGGCATTCATATCGGCCAGCCGGTGGGCCTGGTCGGCGGTCAACGCGCGGTCGTAGAGGCAGACGTCCTCGACCTTGCCCTTGAAGATGTCGCCTGCGGTTCGCCGCCCGATCTTGGCCGAGACCGAGTTTCGGGTCGTGCCCTTCAGCATGTCGGCCTCGACGTCGGTCCCCGAGTCCATGCCGTTCACGTAGATGTGGACACCCGCCGCCTTGGCTGAGCCGTCGTAGGAGACTGTCACGAAAGCCCACTGGCTATTGGGTATCTTCGCCCTCGAAACCACCTTGAGGGCATCGTTCGGCCAGGTGCTGATGAGATGCATTGCGGGCCGGCCGCTCTCCAGGAACAGATCCCAGCCTCGGTAGCCCTGCGGCGCATCCATCTTCGAGAGCGGCGAGCCCATTCCGTTCTCGCTGTTCACCCAGAGCGAGTAGCTGAAGGGATGGTGGGTGTCGAAATCGCCTGCCGCGCCGAGATCGACGTAACCCTTGTCGCCGGTCACGACCGCCGATCCGAACTGCCCGGGGTCGGCCGCGACCTCGCCCACGACCTTCGGCGCGGGCACGTCTCCGTTCAGGACGGCCGGCGCCGACCCGAGCTTGTATTCGGCGAGCCGCCCGTTCGGCGCGGCCATATCGCTGGGATCGAGCTTCCAGTTCGCGGCTTCAGGCGCGTCCTTCGCGCTCAGCGATGCCAGCTTGCCGTCGATTACGGCGATCTCGCCGTCGTAGGCCTTCATTTGCTTGGCCTGGGCGGGGTAAGGCGCCTTCATAAACGGCCGGTGGTTGACCGGCTGCTCGACCCCGGTACCCGTCTCCGGCACGTTGTTGAAGTAGGCGCAGAGGCTATAGAACTCCTTCTGGCTGATCGGGTCGAACTTGTGGTCGTGGCAGCGTGCGCAGCCGGCGGTCAAGCCAAGCCAGGTGAAGCAGGTCGTGCTGACCCGGTCGATCACGTTCTCGACCCGCCACTCCTCCGGGATGACGCCGCCCTCGGTGTTGATCCGGTGGTTGCGGTTGAAGCCGGTGGCGAGCCGGTCGTCCATCGTCGCGTTCGGGAGCAGATCGCCCCCGATCTGCTTGATCGTGAATTGGTCGAACGGCATGTTCTGGTTGTAGGCGTCGATGACCCAGTCGCGCCAGCGCCACATGAACCGTTCCCAGTCGGCCTGGTAGCCGTTGCTGTCCGCATAGCGAGCATAGTCGAGCCAGTCCATCGCCATCCGCTCGCCGTAGCGGGGCGAGGCCAGGAGGCGGTCGACGACCTTCTCGTAGGCATTGGGCGACTTGTCCTTGAGGAAGGCGTCGACTTCTTTCGGGGTGGGCGGGATGCCGGTCAGGTCGAGGCTGACCCGGCGGATCAGCGTGCGCTTGTCGGCTTCCGGCGACGGCTCGAGCCCGTTGTCTTCCATCTTGGCCAGGACGAAGGAGTCGATCGGGTTTCGCGGCCAGTTCTTATCCTGAACCGCGGGCAGGGGCCAGCGGACCGGCGGCACAAACGCCCAGTGCGGCTTGTATTCGGCGCCCTCCGCGATCCACTCCTTGAGCGTCGCCTTCTCGTCCGGAGTGAGAATCTTGTTGCTGCTCGGAGGCGGCATGATCACGTCGGGATCGGTGCTATAGATCCGACGCACCAGCTCGCTCTGCTCGGGATGGCCGGGAACGATCGCGATCTTGCCATCCGCCAGCTTGGCGGTCGCGACCTCGCGCTTGTCGATCCTCAGCCCGGCCATCACCGCCTTCGGGTCGCGGCCGTGACAGGTCAGGCACTTGTCGATGATCGGCCGGATGTCGCGGTTGAAATCCAGCTTCTCCTTTTTGGGAACGAGCTTCTTTGGCCCCGGCCCCAGCGCGGAGACCCCGATTCCAAGCAAGCCAAGGCACGTAAGAGGAATGAATAGCCGGCCGAGCACGTGTTAAGGATACAACGGTTTGGCGTCAGGAGGTTTGTTTCACTTCCTTTAATATCGTGTTGCGACGCTACGCGTGAGCATCCGTTCCGCAAGACGCTTGAACGTTCTTGGGGTTGCGACATTTATACAGGCGGGGCCAAGCCTATAGCGCGGCGTACAATTGAGCATGAGTATCCGTGGCCTGATTTCCTGGCTGGGCTTGGCTTTTCTCACTCAGGCTTCATTG
>DATJYD010000663.1:0-4118 GCA_035499755.1 Fimbriimonadaceae bacterium | reverse complement strand
GTTTACGTATGGCATTTAGGCTGCCCTCCCGAAGGCCCGCATCGCGAGGCCGGAGACCACGCTGAGATCGAGGCCTGATTCCTCCATGCTGTGGAGGAACCGCGGGTTTTGGAAAACGTCGAGGCTCAGGGTCTCGATGCCGAGCTTGTGGCCCATGTATTCGCTCAGACCCATGAGCTTCGCTCCGCCGCCGGTCAGAAGCAGCGCGTCCACCGAGCCTTTCTTCGCGTCCTGCTGCTGCGACTGGTAGTAGTTCAGAGAGCGGCGGATCTCGCGGACCAGATCGTCCACGTGAGGCTGAAGCACCCTGAGGGGAGGATTCTCGCGGGGTACGACTTCGTTCGTAAGCTCGCGGAAATCGAGTTGGGACTTGCCGGATTCGGCGTCCTCCTCGCTGAGCTTGAAGTAGTTCTTGAGGGCCTCCGTGAGCATCTGGCCGCCGTTCGGGATCGTCCTCGACATGGCGAAGGAGCCATTCGGGACGACGCTCACATTCGTGGTGGTCGCTCCGATGTCGATGACGGCGATCGTCTTGTCGGACCAGTCGCGGGCCGGATCGGCTTCGACGATCGATCGATAGATCGCGAAGGCTTCGATATCGACGGACTCGACTTCGAGGCCAGCCGCCTCGCATACCTCGAGCCGAGTCTCGACGATATCTTTGGGAGCGGCGACGACGAGGACATCCATCTGTCCTTCCTCCGCCTCACCCAAGATCTCGAATTCTACGAAACTGTCTTCCGCGCTCGATGGAACGTAGCGCCCTGCTTCGAGCTTGATCGATTTGCGTAGCGCGGCTTCCGCCATCAGCGGGATCTTCACCGGACGGACGACGACCGAGCCGCCCGAGACCGCGATGTGAGCCGTCGTGGCGCCGATGTGGTTTTCCCGGAGCAGTTGCTTAAGCACGAGGCTCATGAGCGAGGCGTCCACGATGACGCCGTCCTTCATCGCCTCGCGCGGCGTCGGTGCGGAGGCGATCTTGATCACCTTCCACCCTTCAGCCGTTTTCTCCAGCTGCATGGCCTTGATAGAGTGGTGGCCAAAGTCCAGGCCGACCGTGCTCTTTTTTGCGAAGAGTCCCATTTAAGCTTCCTTCTTGTTGGGATGGGCGCTTAGCCAATCCTCGAGCGCCTGGCGCGTGAAGCGCCACTTACCGTCGAGCATCATCCCCGGAACGTTGCCATCGAGAGCCATCGCTTCGAGCGCCTTTTGCGACACCCGCAGCAGATTGGCAGCCTCGCGCAGCGTCAGGACGCTATGCTGGCTCTTGGCAACCGCGCCGAAGAATCCTTTGAGTTGTTCGGGAGCGAGCACGAGCTCGAGCCGGACCACGTTGTGTCCGGGTTGCGCATCGTGGCTCTCGTGCGGATGTTTCATCTTCTGATCCTTCGCCAGAATGGGGCTCTGCCCGGAGCCCGCCTCCTTCTTGGATTCCACCGTGACGTGGGAAACCGCCTCCGACGGCAACGGATCGATCGTCCTTGCCGGCTCTGTCATCCGCGGCTCGGGCTGGCCTAACGGGGCGCCGCTGGATTGGGCCGCCAGTCGAATAGCGTCTGCCAGGTTCATGCTGCCGCCTCCACTCCGCCGAATTCGGAAACGATCTCGTGGACCAGGAATCCGTCGATTCCGGTCTGCCTTCTTGCGAAAGCCATCATCAGCGCGTTGTCCGCGATCTGGCTGATGAGGCGAGGCGCGCCCTTCGTGAACTTGTGCATCTCGAAAACCGCGTCGGGGGTGAAGGGGCTGTTCTCGCCGGTGTAGCCGGCGACCCTCATTCGGTGGAGGATCATCTCGCCGGTTTCGATGGCGTTGAGGGGCTTGAGATATTGGCGGATCGCAAGGCGCTGTTGAAGAGCCGGCACCTTTGCGATCTTCTCCTTCAGCTCGAGCTGGCCGAGAAGCAGTAGGTTGATTAGGAATTGGTCGTTCATTTGGCAGTTCAGAAGAAGCCTCAATTCCTCCAGCGTCCCCGCGTTCTTGATCAGGTGGGCTTCGTCCACGATCAGAACCACGCGGGATCCATGCTCATACCAACTGAGGAGTTGCTTGTGCAGAGCGGCCACGAGAACCTGCCGGTTCTTCGAGTCGCATCGGATGTCCAACTGGAGCAGAATCTCCTGGATCATCTGGGTCGGCGTAAGGATCGGATTGACGATCATCACGACTCGGTTGCGAACCGGGTCGAGCAATTCGAGGAGCCTGCGGCTCACCGTCGTCTTGCCAAGTCCGATGTCTCCACACAACATGGCCGCGCCCTTGTTGCGCGTGACCGCGTAATGCATCATCATCAGCGCATCCTCATGGCCTCGGCTCATGTACAGGAACCGTGGATCAGGCGTGAGGCTAAAAGGCGCCTCGGTCAAACCCCAATAAGCTTCGTACATTCAGTTGGTCTCCGGATTTCCCAAGTAAATTCATCGGGCCGCGCGAGCGGTTTTCTTAGGGCTTGGCGAAATCCTGTCCGAGTCAAGCAATTCCGTCCGAATGGGGTCGGTTTGGACGCGGTCATTTGCCGGGTTGGCATGGAAGCCGCGCGAAATGCGAGCCGGAAAGAGCACCTGGGACCGCCGAATTTATTCGGCTCCGGAAACCAGTAGTTACCCACCCAGCTCCAGGACCGCCGAATCCATTCGGCTCCGGAAACCAGGCACCGGGACTCGGACAGTGGTCCAGCCACCCGATGACCGGGCAGCATCCTCGAAATCGGCCCAAAATAGGCGGATGCATGCCGCACGCGACCGATCGATGCGCTGGATACCGGCTGCGCTTATCGCGGTCCGCGTCTCACTCGGTCCGGTGCTGCTTCTCGTCGCCGTTAGCGCCGAAATGCCCGCCGCGGTTGTCGCGATTCTGGCCGCCGCAATGCTCTCAGATCTCTTCGATGGCATTGTCGCGCGACGTCTCGGGATCGCGACGGCGCGCCTGCGCGAGGCGGACAGCTTTGCTGACGCGTGGTTCTTCCTCTGGGTCGCCGCCTCGGCCTGGCTCGCGGCGCCGGAGGTCATCCGCGCGTACTGGCTGCCGATCGCGATCGAGATCGTCCTTCAGCTTGGCGCCTACACCCACGACCTGATCCGCTACCGTCGCATCGCGTCGTTGCATGCGTATTCGGCGAAGGTCTGGGGCTTTTCTCTTTACGTGGCGGCGGCGTTTCTGATCGCCTACCACAACGGGGCGATGATCTGGGTCGCGTTTGGGTTCGGGATCTTGTCCGCCATTGACGCCACCGCGATCAAGATCATCCTCCCCGGCTGGCATCACGATGTCCTTTCCTTCGTCCACGCCTGGCGGCAAAAAAGTAGCTCCATGCCCACAAGTCCATGAGGCCTTTCACCGAGCTTTCCGCATCGAGCCAAGTGGCCAAGCTTCGCCCGATCGCCGTCGAGTTCTGCCGCGAGTTCGGCGTCTCGCCGCGGTCGATCCGCCTGCTCCATCACGCGTTCAACACGAGCTTTCGCGTGGACGCCGAAGACGACCGGCGATTCGCGATGCGGATCAACGTCCACTCCCAAAGCGGCCCGGGCCAGTTGGACGCGGAGATCGCCTGGATTCGGGCCCTCGCGGCCGGAGGGCGCGTCAACGTCCCCGCGCCCCAATCGAGTCCCGATGGGAGGTTTATCCTCTCCCGGCCGGGGCCCCTAGGCCGTCCGCTGCGGGCGGTCCTCTACAGCTGGCTCGGCGGCCGGATGGGAGTAAGGGTGGCGACCCCGGCGACGCTCTTTCAGTTGGGCGCGGCGACTGCCGATCTCCACGATCATGCGGCATCCTGGAATGTCCCGGAGGCGGCACGTTTCAAGCCGCTTCCCGATCTACTGTACGGCCATGCCTTCATTCTTCCCGAGAGGGAGCCGTTCCTGAGAACGCTCGACCTCTCGAAACGGCTCTTCGACAAGCTGGCGCGGTCGCCGCGCATTCCTATCCATTACGACCTTCATCTGGGCAATGTGAAGGTCGATCGCGGGAAGCTGTTCGTGTTCGATTTCGACGACGCCGTCCTTGCCTGGCCGATCCTGGACGCTTCGGTGACGATCGGCGCGATCCGGAGGTTTCCCTGCGCGGAGGAGCTGATCGCCGCCTATTGGCAAGGCCTCGGAAAGAAGCCGGTCGACTTC
>DATJYD010000662.1:0-4210 GCA_035499755.1 Fimbriimonadaceae bacterium | reverse complement strand
TCGAGCGAGAGCGAATCGAAGCGGTTCGGCCGAAGGCCGAGCGTCAGGTGATCGAGAAACTCACCGACATGCTCGACGAGGGACGCCCGAAAAAGCGGCGTAAGGTTCGCAATCCCGCCTTCGACAACGAGATTGTGCGGAAGGCCTTCGAGATGTTCGGCCAAAAGCTCGACGACCACTATCCCGAGCAGGGAGTCGAGGTCGAGGAGGAGGCCGAAGACGTCGACAAGCGAGCGCGCCGCCGCCGGAAGCTCATGAAGGACCTCGCCGCCGGACGGCTCGACGAGCGTCCCGTCGAAGTCGAGATCGAAGAGCCCAGCAATCCCTTTGTCCAGGTTTTCACGCCCCAGGGGATGGAGGAAATGGGCCTTGACAACAACGCATCCAGCCCGTTCCCTCCGCGCCGCACAACCCGGAAGGTCACCGTCTCCGAGGCGAAACAGATCCTCTTCGAAGAGGAAGCCCGCAAGATGATCGACCAGGCCGGCATCAAGCGGGAAGCGGTCGTTCGGACCGAGCAGACCGGCATCATCTTCCTCGACGAACTGGACAAAGTCGCGAGCAAGAGCGGCGGCTCTGGGCCTGATGTGAGCCGCGAAGGCGTCCAGAGAGACCTCCTGCCGATCATCGAGGGCTCGACCGTCGCGACCAAGTATGGCGCCGTTCGCACGGATCACATTCTCTTCGTCGCCGCCGGCGCCTTTCACATGTCGAAGCCGAGCGATCTCATTCCCGAGCTGCAGGGCCGCCTCCCGATCCGGGTCGAGCTCGAGACTCTCACCGAAGACGATTTCAAACGCATTCTAAGGGAGCCCAAGAATGCCCTCACCAAGCAATATCAGAAGCTCCTCGCGGTCGACGGCGTGACCGTCGTCTTTACCGATGCCGCCGTCGACGAGATCGCCCGCGTCGCCGCCGAGGTCAACGCGAAGACCGAGAACATCGGGGCCCGGCGTCTTCACACGGTGATGGAGAAGCTCCTCGACAGCGTGCTCTTCGACGCGCCGGACATCGCCGAGAAGGAGCTGACGTTCGATCGCGATGAGGTCAGCCGTCGTTTGAGCGGATTGGCGAGCGATGTCGACCTAAGTCGATATATCCTGTAAGAGTTACTGGCGTTGGCGCGAGTCGGCCCCGGTAGCCGATGAGAAGCCATGGATGGAATCGCAGTCGGAAAAGCAATCTGGTTGGCGGGTTTGGCGCTTCTGGCGTCTTCGCCCCGGCAAGCGCCGGCCCCTCTTTTCACAGAGGAGGAGCGGCAGGCCGTCGTTCAATTCTGGGCTCAGCC
This sequence comes from Fimbriimonadaceae bacterium, assembly GCA_035499755.1. Classification (GTDB taxonomy): domain Bacteria; phylum Armatimonadota; class Fimbriimonadia; order Fimbriimonadales; family Fimbriimonadaceae; genus JAEVZK01. The sequence continues at coordinate 2,922 of DATJYD010000662.1, read as the reverse complement.
GGGCCGTTACCTGGAGAGCCTTCCGCCCGATTCCGACAAGGTCGGTCCCTTCGAAGTCCGCCTAACCGTCGAAGGCTCGACCTGGCTTCGTGAATACAACCGCCTGCGCGGCATGAACAAGGTCGCTCCGACCACCACCGCCAAGCCTCAGAACGAGCAGCAGAAGGGCTGGCAGGACTGGATCGACGCCAAGATCGAGCATGACCGCTGGATGGCCGAACAGGTGGCGCAGCAGTCCAACCGCAAGCTCGCCGGTCACGACACAAAGCTGGACGATCGAACCCTTCCCCCGGCGGAGCCGCCCGATCCCGGTCCCGCGCCCGCCGATCTCATCGCCTTCGCCGGCGATCCGCCCAGATTCGCCGATTCCGTCGTGCCCATGATGCACCAGATCTCGTTCGACGACGGAACCAAGATCTCCTTCGCCGACAACGTCAAGATGCGGAAGAACTACGCCTACTACCGCTTCCGGCAGGGCGTGAACTGGGATGGCGATACCGTCAAAGAGATGCCCGAAGACCATCTGCGGAGCCTCTGCCAGAAAGCGGGGCTTTCCGATTCCGAGTTTCGGGTTATGAAGGCGGTCTCCATGCTGGAGGGCGGCTTCGACGCGATCAATACCTACGACACCGGCTTCGTCTCCGTCGGGTTCATTCAGTTCGCGACGCTGAAGGATGGCGGGAACTCGCTTGGCGACATGATGAAGCTGTACAAGGACGAGGATCCCCAGGACTTCCAAACCGACTTTCGCCGCTACGGGATCGATGTGACCCCTGACGCCAAGCTCGCGTGCCTCGATCCCGCGACCGGCGCCGAGTTGACCGGCGAAGCCGCTGTCCGCAAAGTGATCGACGACCCCCGCCTGATTGCGGTCTTCGACTACGACGGCGAGAAGAGCGACGCCTACGATGCGATGCAACTCCGCTCCGCGAAAGCCCAGTTCTTCCCGGCGGATGATCCGATCAGCGTCGATGTGAACGGCAGAGTTCTTGCCGGCAAGGTGTCCGACGTCTTCCATTCCGAGGCCGGCCTCGCGACTCTGATGGATCGGAAAGTCAACACCGGCCACCTCGATCCCCTCCCGGAGACCCTCCAGGATTTTGCTGCCGCAAATCAGGTCGCCAGCCTGGCCGACCTCGCCAAGTACGAGCACGACATCGTCCAGGCCCTGCAATACCGGCGCGACTTCCTCGCCAGCGCGGACCTGTCTCAGCCGGACGAGACCGTTCGATCCAAGCCCCTCGCCTCGCGGGGCGGCGACCGTGGCAAGCACGGCGGTCACTAGAGAGAGAGTTCCCCGAGCAGAGATGCCTCCGCCCGCCAGCCCTCAGTCCTTGAAAGTAAGCCAGGTGACGCCCTTCGCCGCAACCTCCACTTTGAGCACCAGTCGCTCCTTGGCGTCGAGCTTCACATGCGCCGAGCCGCCGTCGTCGCGCGACATCGAGCATTGACCGTTGAGCCCCGAGTAGTACAGCGGGAGCACGATCTCCTGCTCCAACTCGCGATCGGTAGGGTTGTACACAACCGCCATTGCCCGGAGAGGGGATTGAGGATTGACGTGGAGGACGACGTCGAGGTTGCGGCCGTCCGCGCGACGTACGTGGATCGCGTCCGACTCCAGGATCTCGCGGTGGGCTTTGAACCAGTCGACCCACTTCTTCACGACCGCCCGCGTTTCCGGCGCGTCGTAGAGCCTCGGTCCGCGATAGCAGGCTTGCGCGCCGTAGCCGAAGTTGTCGGCGAAGCACTCTCCGTAGTCGAGCAGATGCTCCTTGAGCGGCTCGATCGTCGCCGCTGGGCCGCCGCCCTGATACTCGACGAGCGGCACCATCATCCAGCCCATGCTCGGTGTCTTTTCCCAGGTCCCGTCGTAGAGGTTCTGCCGCGCGTGCACGTGCTGCTGCTCGCGCGGTAGCGACCAGTTGGATTCCCGGTAGCCCATTCCGGTCTTGTTGGACCCTGAGAGGAAATACACGTCAGGAACGTTCAGGAAGACGCCCCGAGCCCGGCACCACTTGTAGAAGTCCGCGATTTCGAGAAACTGCGTCCACTGCGAATCCTCGTAGCCGCGGTGGCCGGGATGAGTGGTCGAGGCGCAGGTGTCGCCGGGATAGCTGCCGTCATGCTCGAGGAGGTTGAATCCGGTTTCCGAGATGAACTTGCGCATCTTCGCGAAATAGTCGATGCCCCACTGGCTGCCCAGGCAGGGCGAGGCTCCGAAAATCGGCTTCGGATTGACGACGTCGTTCGCCGCGTCGATGTGCCGGCTTGCGAGCAGGGAATAGCCGCCCAGTTCGAGCCCCTTCGAATTGGCGTATTCTCGAAACTCCTTGAATTTGGCGATGTTCTCGGGCGAGACGTTCTCCATATCGAGGCCGCTCCAGAAAGAGATCACGATCATCTCGAAGCCGCACTCCGCCGCCTGATCGATCGCCCGGTGCACGACTGCGGGGTCGGTCGAGGTGAGATGCAGCATGATCGGATTCTCCTGGGTCCATGGCGCGATCGTTCTGTACATGCGCCGAACCGCCAAACCTTGCCTTTCCCGATCGTAGGAGTCCTGAACCAGCTCGAAGGTGCGGAAGCTGTCGAGGGTCTTGCCGGGCGCGAGATCGACTCCAGGGCCGAGCGGCGGCCGAGTCTCCAGCCGGCAAGGGGTCTTCAGTTCGTAGTTGACCTGCGTCCTGTAATCCGGTTCCTCGACCCAATACACGCCCTTCGTCGAGCCGCCGAAGCTGTAGTCGGTGAAAACCGAGATCAGCGGCCTGCGCCAGCTTTCTGTCGGATCGACCGTCGATTCCGCTTCCATGAGGGACAGAATCTCGTTCGTGAAGCTGTCCACCCGGATAGTCTTCGCCCCGTCGTTTTGAACCGTGATCCACTTGGCGAGAAGAGGAATCCCGTCGTAGAGTTCGTAGTGGA
>DATJYD010000661.1:0-3369 GCA_035499755.1 Fimbriimonadaceae bacterium | reverse complement strand
ATATCCTCTGCCAAGGCGCCCGGCCGCTCTTCTTTCTCGACTACTATGGTTGCTCCAAGCTCTCCGGGCTAGTCTTCGAGGAGATCCTCCATGGGATGTCCGAGGCCTGCCGCGATGCCGGCTGCGCGCTCTTGGGCGGCGAGACCGCGGAGATGCCCGGCGTCTACCACGACGACGAGATCGACGTTGTCGGCGCGGTGGTGGGCATCGTCGATCTCGATCGCAAGCTTCCTCGCGGCAAGATGCAGCCGGGCGACGCGATCATCGGCCTCGCTAGCGACGGGCTCCATACAAATGGCTTCTCTCTCGCCCGGTCGGCGCTGTTCGAGAAGTCCGGCCTTTCCGTCCGCGACACGATCCCCGGTCTGAACACGACGATCGGCGAGGAACTGATTCGCCCCCACCGGTGCTCTCTCAATGCCGTTTATCCCCTGATCCAGGACGTGGAAGGGCTTTACGCGATCGCTCACATCACCGGCGGCGGGCTCTACGACAACCTCCCGCGCGTCATGCCTTCCGATGTGAAAGCGATGATCGAGAAGCGCTCCTGGACGCCTTTGCCCATTTTCCAGCTCATCCAAACGACCGGCGACATTCCTGATCAGGAGATGTACCGGGCGTTCAACATGGGCATCGGCATGGTGCTCTTCGTCGACCGCTTCGCCGCGCCTGCCGTCGTCCAGAGGCTCAATCAGGCGGGCGAGAGCGCGGCTGTCATCGGCGAAGTCCAAGGCGGCTCGCAAGACGTGCAAATTCTGTAGAGGCGTTCCGCATGAGTCGGCGTGCCCGCTCGGGTGCGTCTGGTTGCGAAGCGGAACCCCAGGCCTGACCACTGAGCCCAAGACAGAGGCTTCGGGCCTCACGGCAGGGTGTTAACCGGAATAATCAGTCACGGATTCGCCACGGGGCGTGGCGGGGCAGCGCCGTACGTCCATGCCCGGGTAAACGTCATGCATGTCTTCGGACGTGCTTCGTTCAGCGTCGCTTGAAGTGCGGTTCCTTCCCGGCCAACACGCGATCTCCCACTATCGCTCGACCAGAGGCCAGTCGCTGGCCGCCCCGAAGGAAAGATTGGCGATCCTCGTCCACAACCGCTCGACCGGGCAATATGTCGAATCATCGATAGCGGGTATCGAGATCGGCGAGGAGCCCCACGCGCTGACGTTCTCGCTAGCCGTCTCGGCGGAGGGCGCTGCCGCCGCCAAGCTCGGCCTACGATTCGACCTCGAAGACGACGGTCTGGCGATCTCATCGGAGATCCTCTCCGAGGCCGAGCCGTTCGAGGTCGCGTCGGTCTATCTGCCCCTCTTCCAGGTCGGAGAGGAACCTGGCACATTCCTCGTGCTTCCCACCCGCTCGGGCCGGCTGATCGGGCTCTCCTGCGCCAAGCCCGAGAGGGCCGTCCACAAGGTTAATTGGTTCGAACCGGCGCCGGTTGCGATCGCCGGCCACAAGCGGATGCTCGGAGTCCTTACCCTCGACACCGTGGACTGCCAGTTCATCCACGAAGTCGCGGACGAGCCCCGAATCGGGACCATCACGGTCGAGCTTCTTCATCGCCACCGATGTGAAAGGCCCGAGATCAGCTTCCTCGCCCAGCGGATCGCCTCCTGCAAGGTGCGATTTGTCGCCGGTGACGATCTGGACTGGACAGCCGGCGCCGCGGTTGTCCGCGACACGATTCCCGAAAACCTGAGCGATCTCTACACGAACAGCCTCGTCTACAAAGTCCTTCTTCAGCATGCGGGAGCGAAAGAGGTCATGACGTATGCGGATGTCCTCTCCTTGATCCGCCGGGTCGAGAAGCTCACGGGCGGAATCCGCCAGATCGTCTACTTGGTCGGATGGCAGCATAGCGGCCATGACACCGGCTATCCCGACGTCTACACCGCCAATCCGCGGGTCGGCACTTTTGAGGAGTTCCGCGCTCTCAAGGAGGCGGCCAAGTCGGAGAACGCGATCGTCAGCCTCCACGACAACTACCACGACGAGTACATGGACAGTCCCGGCTGGGATCCCGCGATCGCCTGCGTCGATCCTGATGGCGAACTGCGAAAAGGGGGAATCTGGGGCGGGGGACAGGCCTACGAGATTGGGCCGTCCAAGTACGCGCTGCGCTGCCTTCCCCGCGCCGAATGGACGGTCAAGACGCTCGATCTGGAGGTGACGACCCATCTCGACGTCCTCTCGGACAAGCCCGATATGGTCGACTTCGACCCCGCCGGTCCGGCGAGCCGCGAGCAAAACGCGGTCGCGAAGCGCGCGATCGTCGAGACGTTCCGGCGGATGGGAGTCGACGTGACGTCAGAGGTGCTGACCTCGCCGTTCGCCCCCTTCATGCACCACTTCTGGCACGTGGAGCGGCGGCCGGTGGAAGGCTGGGGACCGGACGAGCGCGTGCCCCTCGTGCCATTTCTCTATCACGGCAAGGTGACGGCGGGCGGCGACGCCTCGACCGATGCGGGAAAGCTCGACCAGATCGAATATGGGTGGACCTTCTCCACCGACTGGTCCGCATCGACCCCCGATTCCGAGATCGCGGAGCTGTTCTATCTGGTCTGGATTCCCTGGTCGCTGCTTTGCCGGCGGGAGATCGTCGGGTTCGTCCGCGACGGGGATTGGGAGAAGGTGGTGTTCGCGGGAGAAAGCGCGAGCCCAAGCTACACTTCGGTGAATCGCCGGACGTCCAGCTATGAAGTCGTCGTCGACGGCCTTCCCGTCGCAAGGAACTTCGCGACCTTTGCGCCGATCGGCGACGGCGAGTGGGTGGTTTATTCGCGCTCGGGCGGGGAAATCCGCATTCCCATTCCCGCAGCAGACGCTCGGTTCACGCCTTTGCCGGCGGCGGATCCGCTGGTCATCGCAGGCGGCAAAGAAACAGCGTTCGTGGCGGAGGCGGGAGTTCCGTACCGAGTCTCATGCTGATCGGAACTGCGCAGACCGACATCACGCCCGAGCCGGGCTGCGAGCTGTCCGGCTTCGCCGCCCGGGTCCAGCCTTCGACCGGCATCCTCGACCGTCTCTTCGCCCGCGCTCTCTACCTGGAGGGTGGCGACCGCCTCCAGGCGGTCGATCGTCTCGCTTGGATCCACTGTGACCTGATCGGCTTCGATCGCGGACTGGCCCAATCGATTCGAGCCGGAGTCGGCGAGAGGCTCGGGCTCGATCCGAGCCGAGTCGTTCTCTCTGCCACCCATACCCATTCCGGCCCTTGCACGATGCGGCTCATCGAAGCGGGGCGATTCGACGAGCCCTATGCCGGATGGCTCGCGCCCCGGCTCGTCGAACTCGCCGCCGACGCCTCGCAAGAACCGGAGTTTTGCCGGATGCGGGAGATCGCCGAACCGGTCGAACTAGCCTTCAACCGCC
>DATJYD010000660.1:0-4123 GCA_035499755.1 Fimbriimonadaceae bacterium | reverse complement strand
CGGAACGGTCCCTCCAGTCCTGAACGCCGAATCACCCAACGCCTCGACACCCCAAAACGCCATGCTCCGCGAACTCATCATCAAGGATCTGAAAGTCTTCTTCTCCGACCGTCGGGCGCTCGTGATCTCGATGCTTGTGCCGATCGCGATCGCCTGCTTCATGGCGAGCATCTTCGGGAACGCGAGCGATGCGAAGCCGGAAACGAGAATGTCTGTGCTCGTCGTCGATCAGGATCGCTCCGCTCTCTCCAGGAAGGTTCTGGACAACCTGGAGAAGACAGAGAACCTAAGCGTCGCGACCGACACGGCCGAGGGGGCGTCGCGCAAGATCAGGGACGGCAAGTTTGCGGCGGCTCTCGTCATTCCCCAAGGCTTCGGCGAGCAGGCGAAGGCGGCCATGATGGGTGGACCGAGACCGAAACTGCGGTTGCTCTCCGATCCCTCCAAGGGCGCCGAGGTCGCGGCAATCCGGGGCACCTTGATGCAGCCGGTTGTTGCCGCCGTCTTCGGAGGCGGACCGGCGATGAAGCCGCCTTTCGATATCCAGGATCAGCCTCAGGGAAACGCAAACGAGGCCAGAGATGCGACCCAGGCCCACGTCTTCGCGGGAATGGCGGTGCAGGGCCTGCTCTTCTTCTCGATCGAGGCGGCGATGGGCATCCTCCGCGAGCGAAAACAGGGGATCTGGAAGCGGGTGCGGGCCGCGCCGGTCTCGACGATGTCCCTCCTCCTGGCTCGAATCGCGAGCGGAACGATCCGGGCTCTGGCGATCCTGGCCGCGGTGTTCGGGTTCGGGATCGTCGGTTACCACATCCATGTCGGCGGGAGTTGGCTCGGTCTCGGGCTCATCAGCCTTGCCGCCGCGGTCATGGCCTCGACCTTCGGGATCTTCGTCTCAGCCCTCGGCCGCAATGAGCAGCAGAGCCGAGGTCTCGCCATCTTCGTCGTCCTCACGATGACGATGCTCGGGGGCGCCTGGTTCCCGTCGTTCTTGATGCCGGATTGGGTTCAGAAGGTGGCGATGATCATTCCCGTGAAATGGGCAGTCGACGGCTTCGATGCGATGACCTGGCGGGGCAGCGACTTCTCCGCGGTTCCGACCGCCGTCGGAGCCCTGCTCGCTTTTGCCGTCGTCTTCGGCTTCATTGCTCTCACCCGCTTCCGCTGGGACGTCGAAACGGCGTGATGCGGCGGCGCGGCGATCTCCGTCGCTTCAGCGGCGATCCATGCCTTGCGATCCTCCACGTCCTGATTGTGGCAGCAGTGACTCGCCCCCACAGGTAACCTGCCTCCGATGCGCGGTTGCCTTTGCGCGGTGTGGCTCCTGGCCGCTTTTCTCCTCGGGCAGGCGGGTTGGGCTCAGACCATCTGGATCGGCCAGGAGCGGCCGATCGACGAGAAGATGTTCGAGGCGATCCGCAAGAACGACGCGAAGGAGGTCCAGCGGCTCCTCGGCCAGGGAGCGAATCCCAAGGCGACGGAAGCCAATGAATGGCCGGCGATCGTGGAAGCGGCCAGCGAGTCCGTCGATCTCGTCAAGCTGTTGCTCGCGAAAGGCGCCGATATCAACGCCCGGCAGTCCGGCCAAGGCTGGACCCCGCTCACCCAGGCTCTCAACAGCAGCCGAACGGACGTCGCCTTGTACCTCCTCGCCCACGGCGCCGATCCATCGCTGCCGATGAACGATGGGACCACGCCCCTTCACCTGGCCGTTCAAGGCTGCAACGTGAAGGCGGTCGAAGCGCTGCTGAAGCGTAAAGTGAAGGTGAACGCCCGCACCAAGGAAGAACCCGCGACGGTTCACAACGCCGAGAGCGACCGGCAGATTGCTAACGGCTTCGAGCCGGGATACCGAAACGCCGGCCTGACGCCCCTATTCGAGTTGGTCGGCCGCTGGCGCGAGCATCCCGAGATCGCGAAGATGCTCCTGGCAGCGGGGGCCGACGCCAAAGCGGTCGACGACAACGGTTGGACGCTTCTGCACTATGCGGCGAAGTTCGGCTCGGAATCCGCGGTCGAGGATGCGCTGAAGCTGGGTGTCAACCCGAACGCGAGGTCCCGGCAAGGCTTTACTCCCCTCCACGTTGCCGTCCGAGCCGGCTTCGGCGTACCCGCCATTCACGTGATCCGCCGGCTGCTCGCCGCCGGAGCCGACCCGAAGGCCCTCAACAAGCAGGGACAGACTCCGGAGGCGCTGCTCCGGTCCGACGCCGCCAGGATGCTCGGCAGTATGGACCTTTCGCCGGCGGCGAGCGAAGCCGACCCACAGATGCGGCGGGCCCTCAAGACTTACAACGCCTCGCTCCAGGTGCTCCATCCCGGCGCGCAAGCGATCCGGTTTCCCAAGTCTCCCATCGTGGAGGGCTGGACGCTGTACCCCGCGCTCGATATGGGCTCCGGTTTCGGCGGACCCGGCGGCAAGATCGAGCGGCGGGTGCGGCCGGCGTCTGGGCATACGGAGCTTTCCCTTGTCTACCGGCCCGGCGCGGAGGATCCGCCGTCGATCTCCATCACCGGCGTAGAACTGAACACCTACGAACCTCTCGCCGCCCTGCCCGTGGTGCTCCGGGCGAATAGCGAGCGCATCCTGGCTTTTCCTAAAGAAGCCGCGGCCCTCGGCGGTTCGGTCCGGATCCAATTCTCCTTTGGAGTCAAGAACTCATCGGGAGGAGGCGAACTTGGCGACCCGTATGCCGTTCCCAATCCGGCCTTTGTCCAACAACGAACTCGCGCGGGTCTCGAAGTCGGCGTCTATTGCGACGGGATCAACCGCCCGCTCGAAGTCCGTATCGACAAGCTGAGCCTCGGCGGAAGAGAACTGCGTCAATTCCAGGGCAAGATCCTGATCGTCCGGCCGCCAACCGGCCCTCTCGATCCGATGCGGCCGATGAAGTACGCGACTCCGATCATTACCGTCAAGGCCGGGCAGAAGCTCAACGTCCGCTATTCCTACCGCCAGGTCGGCAACAAGAAGTGGCGAAGCGAGAACTTGGACTTCTAGCTGAACCAAGACCAGGAACGCGGCCAATTGGATTCCGCGCAAAGTCCGCCAAGGTTCCGCAACGTCCGCGGAGGCAGATTGGCCAAACCGCGGCACGGCGCACGGATTCACTGGATCAAGAATGTCGACCTTGAACCCCCAGCCCGAACACCAAAATCCAAAGTCAAACAAGAGCCGGTACCATCAACGAAACATGACGACTGCCACCGCCACCGACATCGACACCCTCTGCATCAACACCATCCGCGGGCTCTCGATCGACGGAGTCCAGGCGGCGAACAGCGGCCATCCCGGGCTGCCTCTCGGCGCCGCCCCCATGGCCTACACCCTTTGGACGCGGCACTTGCGCTTCAATCCCAAGGACCCGAAGTGGTTCAACCGCGACCGGTTCATCCTCTCCGCCGGCCACGGGTCGATGCTCCTCTATTCCCTGCTCCACCTCACCGGTTTCGACCTTTCCATCGACGACCTGAAGCGCTTCCGGCAAGTTCACAGCCGAACCCCCGGACATCCCGAGAACACCTTGACTCCCGGGGTCGAGATGGCGACCGGGCCCCTGGGCCAGGGCTTCGCGCATAGCGTCGGCATGGCGATCGCCGAGCGCTTTCTCGCCGCGACTTTCAACCGGGACGACTACGACATCGTCGACCACTACACCTACGGCATCTGCTCCGACGGCGACCTGATGGAAGGCGTCTCCAACGAGGCCGCGTCCCTCGCCGGCCACCTCAAGCTCGGCAAGCTGATCTTTCTTTACGACAGCAACCGGATCACGATCGACGGCTCGACCTCGATCACCTTCACGGAAGACACCGGGGCTCGCTTCGAGGCGCTCGGCTGGCATGTCCAGCATGTCGACGGATTCAAGATCGATGAGGTCGATGCCGCGATTCAAGCCGCCAAAACGGTCACCGACAAGCCGAGCCTCATCATCTGCCGTACGATCATCGGCTACGGCTCGCCTCACAAGGCGGGGACGGCGGCCGTGCATGGCTCGGCCCTTGGCGCGGAGGAAGTCGATCTCACGAAGCAGGCGCTGGGGATTCCGCTCGAGCCGAAGTTCTTCGTCCCGCCGGGAGTCTACGAGGAGTTCGCCCGGTGCGCGGCGAAAGGCGCGGAGCT
>DATJYD010000659.1:0-2805 GCA_035499755.1 Fimbriimonadaceae bacterium | reverse complement strand
ACTCATGATGCTGTTCGACAGGTATGAGCGCGGAGCGGATGTGCAGGCATTGGAGCTGTTCCCCGACTTGGAGGTTGCCCGGGAGTACGTCGAGAAGTTGGCGGACGCTCTTTCGCCCCGACCATCTCACATGACCAGCATTCTATGCGGGCCCGCCCGAAAGCGGAGGATGCGCATTCTCAAGGGTGCTGCCGCATTGTGCCGGATCTACGATCCGGATGAAGCTCAGCCAGTTATGTCGGAAGATATCCGCATCTAACAAGTCGCTCAATCGAACCCGAGCAGACCGTCTCCTCTATATCCATCCTCGAGCCTAATGAAGACTGAGACCGAGCCGAGCCAAGCCTCCGTCGCCTATCCGCGGCCGCAAGGTCAGCCGCAGGTCGATCCTTGGCTGTTCGTGCCGGTCCTGTACATCATGCAGGCCATCCCGGTCACCGTCGTGCAGGAGCTTGCGACGATCTTCTACAAGGACATGGGGATCGCGAACGAGCCGATCACCCGATGGACCTCCCTGATCGCGATCCCTTGGAGTCTGCAGCTTCTCCTCGGCCCTCTCGTCGATCTCAATCTCACGAAGCGGTGGTGGACGCTGACCGGTCAGGCGGTCTGCGCGATCGGGATCATTGCCGCCGCCTTCTCCCTGAGAGCGCCCCACGCCTTCGAGCTCTCGCTCGTCATTCTCGGCGCGACGGCGATCGTGAGCGCGCTCTGCAACATCGCGACCGACGGGTTCTACATCCTGTCGATGACGAGGGACCAGCAGGCGAGGTTCGTCGGCATCCAGTCGCTTTGCTATCGGCTGGGCCGGTTCTTCTGCGTGGCCTGGCTGGTCCAGGCGGCAGGGAAGCTGATGGACGGCGGCATGGACAAGATGACCGCCTGGCTGATCGTCCTGGCGGCCTGCGGCGGGATCTACTTCTTGGGCCATCTGATCAGCCGGGTGACGGTTCCGAGGCCCGCCGCCGATCGTCCCGCGGTCCCTCAAGAACCGATCGACAACCGGCGGAACGTCGCGAGGACCTTCGCGGTTCTCGGCTTGGGTCTGGGCGGCTACTTCGCGATGAACTCGATCGTCCGGCTCGCCGCGAACGGGCTTTGGCTCGTCCTCGACGGCTCTCCGGCCGGGAAGCTTCACGGCTGGATGCTCGCCGGGCAGGCCGATCTGCTCGGGATTACGATGCCCGCGATCCAGGCGGAGTTCGTGCAGCTCATCGTGAGCGGGGCGGCGGCGATCGCATGCTATTTGGCCGCCAAGCGCTCGATCGCGCATACCGCGATGGGAGATGCGTTCGGCTCGTTCCTTCGGCAACCGGGGATCGTGCCGATCTTCTTCTTCATCCTATTCTATCGCTTCGGGGAGGCGATGGTGAGCAAGATGTCGCCCCTCTTCCTCAAGGACTCGATTGCCGCTGGCGGCTTGGCGATTCCCGACGCCCAGCTCGGAATCGTTAAAGGTTATGCGGGGGTCCTTGGGATCATCCTCGGAGGGATTCTCGGCGGGCTCCTGGTTGGAAAAGCGGGTTTGAGGAAGGCGATCCTACCGCTCGCGATCTGCATGCACCTGCCGAACCTTCTGTACCTGATGCTGGCCACAACCCGCGTCCCCCTCGGCGTCGTCGACTTCAGTCATCACGGATGGCTCGGCGACTATTTCGGGGTCGTGCCATTCACGCTCGTCGGAGTCGACTTCGTCGACCAGTTCGGATACGGATTCGGGTTCGCGGCCTACATGGTCTACATCATGTACGTGGCCCAACGCGGGCGCTATCAGACCGCGCACATGGCGATCGGGACCGGGGCGGGAGCCCTTTGCATCGCCGTCGCAGGGATCGTAAGCGGGATTATTCAGTCGAACTTTGGTTATCCGGTCTTGTTTATATCCGTGATCTTCCTGTCGCTGCCGGGTCTCCTCACTTTGTTCTTCATCCCCTTGGACAACCGGGCTCCGTCGTAGCGGCGTTTCCCGCGGCGCGGCGTCGCCCCACCCCGGCTGGCGATGCCGGCTCATCACCCAGATGAGCAGAACGCTATCAGCCTCCTTAATCCTCCCGGGACCCGGTTGGCCTCCGCGACGGGGGAAGCCGATCGAGCTCCGGCAACGCCCTGCTCCCTTCGGACGGCGTCAGCGCTTTTTCGAGGCCTCCGGCATCGATCCACTGCCCGACGATGCCCTGGCTGTAGCCGTGCCGCTCGATAAGCTCGGCCACGAGTGCGTCCGCGCCAAGTAGTTCCTCAGTTTGCCCATGCGGCGTTCGTTCCCACTTTCGGTTTCCAGAGATCACGACGCACCGGTCCGGAAAGTTCCGCCGCACGTAAAGCTTCTCGTTGAAAGGTCCATTCGTGCGCGACCACTCGTAACGCTCGGCATAAAAGGCATGAGCGACGCCGCGCTCGAGCAAGCGGCACGGCCAGACCACCGGCATGTTGGGAGCTTCGAACCAGAACATGAAGGTTCCTTCGGTCCACTCCACCTCGACCGGGTTGAGCGGGCCGCGCTCGACATAGACGGCGTCCTTCTCCAAAGGGACCGGCCTTACCGTCAGGATCGAGGAATCGACCGCGTAATCCCGGCCCTCGACCGTCGCGATGACCGTTCCATGGGTCGCCTCGCCCGTGTCCCACATCGAGGCGCTGCACCGCGACACTTCGAAGCCGGCCGCCTTCGCGGTCTCATAGAGGGCATTGCTCGATGGCCAGCAGGTGCCTCCGGTGCCGTGGTCGAGCCAATTCTCCAGGAAGTCCTGGGAGTCGGTCCCAGGCAGGGGATCACTCCCGCCCAACGCATGGGCGATGAACTTGCGC
>DATJYD010000658.1:0-2462 GCA_035499755.1 Fimbriimonadaceae bacterium | reverse complement strand
TTGCGTGCAGACGCCGGAGATGCGATCTGTCACTAGTTCTTGGGATTGGGGAAAGACGGCTTACCATTCCTTGTTTGAGATTGCGGACAACGAACAGGAGCGAGTTCCCGAGGGCTTGCCTCGGGGCGCCCCTTCGGCATTTCCCAATAATCGAAGGCAACTCGATGCAAAGCAACTGCCTCTTGTCCACTATTAAACGGGTGAAGATCGCGGTCCCTCTTTGCGCCAGATCTCTAGCATCAGTTCGTAGCGCTCCAAGGCCATCCCGGTGTAGATGCAGTTGCTTGTGCTGAAAATGTAGCCGGGGGCCTTGCGGCCGGAGTCGAGGGCGTAGCGGACGGACTCCGCGACCTCCTCGTCGCTGCCCGTCTGCAGCTTCCCGCAGTCCACGTTGCCGCACACGCAGACCTTGTCTCCGACCAGCCGGATGACCTCGGCGATGTCGACCCCGCCCTGGGGGTCCAGCGAGTGGAGCGCGTGCGGGTTGCAGCCGACGAGCCGGTCCAGGATCGGCGTGATGTTCCCGTCCGTGTGCTTGATCACGTAAAACCCGCGGTCGCGGTACTCCTTCACGATCCGGTTGAGGTGGGGCGTGACGAAGCGGTCGAACCAGGGCAGCGGCAAGAAGCAGCCCGTGTTGAAGCAGTAATCGGAGCAGAGCGCGAAGCAGTCGAGGACGCCATGCTCCTTGAGCCGGTCCGCGCGCCGGATGTGCGAGTCGACGCTGCGGACGGCCTCCTTGTCGACCGCTTCCGGCTCCTCGACCATCCGCAGGCTCATCTCCTCCATCTCGTTTCCGTTTGGGATGGCGAAGGTCGGGTCGCCGTGCATCATGAGCAGGTGCCGGCCTTCGTCGAGCTTGCGGACCTCGTCCAGGAGCCGCATCTCCTCTTCAACTCCGCCGGGGTTGGGATGGAGGAAGATCGCGTCGTGACCGAATCGCTCGGCCGTTTCGACGAAGATTCGAGCCATGTCCGCGCGATGGAGCTGTCGCTCCCGCTCCGACATCTGGTGCCACTGCGAATACTCGCGGTGGCTCGGATGGACCTTGCCGAAAGCTTCCATCGTGAGGAAGAAGACCAGTTCGAAGTGAGGAATCCGGCCCGGTAGCGAGCGCCGTTCGAGAGCGGCGATAAAGCGCTCCCGTGCGGGTACGGTTCCTGCCCCGGAGGGTGGGGGGATGGAGAGTCCGGCCTCCGGATCAGCCACGAAGGGCCTCCGCCAGCGCCCGGATGTGCGCCGGCGTCGTCCCGCAGCAGCCGCCGACGATCTTCACCCCCTGGGCCGCCGCGTCGACGCCCCACGCCGCGAACTCCGCGGGAGTCGCATCGTAGACGAACGAGCCGTCCGCCTCTCGAGGCGCGCCCGCGTTGGGCTGAAGAATGACCGGGAAGCCGTTCGAGGCCTCGACCAACTCCGCCGCGAGTTCGCGGTAGTCGTCAAAGCTCAGCCCGGTGCCGCAGTTAGCGCCCGCCGCATCGGCGCCGGCATCGATCGCCGCCTTGAAGGCTTCGACGACCGTCGCCCCCATCATCGTTCGAAATCGGTCGCCCGCCTTCTGAAAGGCGAAGGTCGCGAGAACGGGCCAATCGGAGATGTCGCGGGCGACCCGCACCGCGAAGGATAGCTCGACGGGATCGGACATCGTCTCCACGATGATGCCGTCCGCGCCGGCCTCGCGAAGCGCTCGCACCTGCTCCTTGTACGAATGGCGTAGTTCCGCCACCGTCAGGTCGCCATAGGGCTCGAGGAAGCGGCCGGAAGGTCCAAGATCGCCGAGAACCCTCTCCGCCCCAGCCTTGCGCGCCAATTCGACGGCGGCTGCGTTGAGCTCCGCGCAGCGATCCACCAACCCGTGCCGGGCGAGAGCGAGCGGACTTGCGCCGAACGTGTTGGCGGTAACGAACTGAGCGCCGGCTTCGACATATTGGCGCTGGATGCCCTCGACGATGCCGGGACGCTCGACGTTCCATAGCTCGGGACTGGTCCCCAGGGGCAGGCCGGCGTCGATGAGCATCGTGCCCATCCCGCCGTCGCCGAGCAACGGCCGGGTTGCGAAAGACAAGCGGCCCTTCTCATGAGGGGTCTCTGGTCTTTCGTCTTTCGTCTCTTGAGGAGTCCTTTCCAGCGCCTCGTTAAGCCAGTTCAAGATTCCTCTTCCTCGTCGGCGTCGTGGATCCAGTGCGGCCTGCCGGTGTGAGCTCCAACCGTCGCGGGAAAGAGCGGCTTCTTTGCTTCGCGCACCAGCATCTCCAGATTCTCCCACCGCACGTCCGGCTCGATCGCATGGGTTGGCGATATGATGATCCTCGCGCCTTGTTCCGCCAGTTCGCGCAGTTCGTCCACGGCTAGTTGGACGTTGTAAGGCATTCCGAAGGGCATCGTGGTCTGGGTTCCGACCATGCCCCAGAAGGCGAGCCGGTCCTGGTACTCCTGAATGGTCGGGAAGATCGGCATGCACT
>DATJYD010000657.1:0-3847 GCA_035499755.1 Fimbriimonadaceae bacterium | reverse complement strand
GAGGCGGAGGCGGAGGCGGTGGCACCGCGGCGGGAGGCGCGACCGGCGGCGGCGGGGGCAGTCTTCCCGCGATCAGCTCGATTCGGAATCCTCAGGTCCTGATCCGCCAGGGCATCCCGCCCAATATCGCCAATCAGATCTTTCAGCGCCGGGGCCAACTCACGACCTACTCGGCCCTCCTCGGCATCCCCGGGATGACGACTCAGACGGCGAGAACCCTGGTCGACAGCTACCGGGTCGGCAACTCGACGACCCTGACCGGCCATATCGACGTGAACACGGCGCCCGAAGCCGTCCTCGACACCGTTCCCGGCATGCCGACCGACGTCGCCCAGG
Organism: Fimbriimonadaceae bacterium; assembly: GCA_035499755.1. Lineage (GTDB taxonomy): Bacteria > Armatimonadota > Fimbriimonadia > Fimbriimonadales > Fimbriimonadaceae > JAEVZK01. The sequence goes on along the minus strand of DATJYD010000657.1, from coordinate 3,511 downwards.
CGATCGTCTCGCAGCAGAGCAACGGCATCACCCAACTCGGCGATCTGTTCAACGTTTCCGGGTATTCCGTGCAGGTGGCGAGGCAGACCCTCGATCTCCTCTCCACCAATTCCCAGACCTTTATCGTTCACTCAATGGGAACGTGCAACGGGACGAACGTCTCGCTCGATGCGCTTATATCCATCTCGACCAATGGAGTCCAAGTTCTGAAGATCACCCAACCGCCTTTTGCCGACATGTCCACGCGCTGGGGCTGGGATTCCCAGACGACGACGGACAACGTACTCCTGGAGGCTAATTCGCAGTGAGCAAAGGCCCTGCCCAGAAGGCGGTCGTGGAGTGGTCGCCGAGCCATGTCTCTTGGGTCGGAACGAACCATGAGCTAGTGACCGTAGCCTCGCTCGAGGAAGCCGCCGGTCAACTGCCCAGCCGCGAGATCGTCGTCGCGGTTTCGCGGCGAAGCGCCTTCGTTCGCCCCTACCGAGTTCCGAATACCGGCAAAGCGGAGCTCCGGCGCATCCTCGAAATGCAGATCGGGAAGATCTTCCCGATTCCTCCCAGTGAGCTCGCCTTCGACTTTCATCTCACCCACGACGTCGGAGCCGAAGGACGGCTGGCGATCATCGCCGCGATGCGCTCCGCCGACCTCCTCTCCATGCACCAGCAGGCGAAGTCCGCGGGCCTGAAGATCTCGCAGGTAACGCTCGCCGCCCTCGGCTCTCCGCTCGTCGCAAAAGGCGTCGGGCTGGACAGCGCGGCCGTCGTTCACCGCACGGCCGAGGGCCTCGCGATCGACCTCGTCGCGGGAGGCGAACTTCGCTACAGCCGGGTTGCGGCCGCGCCCGCGACCTCCATCGCGATCGACGCGGAAGTGAGCCGGACGTTCGCCGCCGCCGTCATGTCCTGCGTTCCCACGGTTGCCGCCGGCGGGCTCTTGCTTCCCGATGCGGAGGCAAGCACCAACGTCTGGTCCCTGGAGACCCTGGCCGGGACCCACGTCGATATCGACATCGAGACATCCGAGCAGATTCTCTCCCGAGAACGGCGCGGACAGACCGCGCGGCTTCAGTCTTCGGTCGCCGTGCTCATCGTCGGCCTTGCGATCTCCGGCTTCCAATACTCTCGCTGGAGCAAGGCCGCGACCGCCTATAACCAGCAGGCAGGCATCTGGGCCAAAGAGAGTTCGGACCTCAACAAGAAGCTGAAGCTGAGCATTTCCGATCGCGACGCGCTGCTCAACGTTCAAAAGGCCCTGGATACCGCGTTCCATCCCGCTCAGCAGTTCAGCGACATCATCTCGGTCGCCTCCAACGACGTGACCGCCGGGATCTGGCTGACTGGGTTTTCCCTCGAGCGGGGCAAGCCGCTGACGATTCGCGGCTCCGCCCTCGGAAGCCAGACGGTCGTGAACTACCAAAACGCGCGTCGGGGCGAGGATCGATTCCGCGACGTCAAACTGATTGGAACAAGCGACACCCTCGTCCAGAACACGCCGATTGTCCAGTTCTCAATCTCCGCATTCCCGATCGGCAATCTGCCCCTGGCGGAGCCGACCAAGAAGAAAGCGGGAGCCGGCCAATGATCAGCTTCAAGACCCAAAAGGACATCCTATCCGCCACCCTCATGATCCTGGGGATCATCCTGATCGTCGGGGGCCTTGGCTGGTATCTCCTGCTCAAGCTGCCCGATAGCCGGACGATCATGAGCCGGCCCGCGAACCTCGCCAAACTCGACTCCGACATCCAGGCCGCGAACAAAGACGCCGCCCAGATTCAGGCCGATGTCAACACCATGGTGTGGAACGAGGGCGCCGATCAGGTCGAGCCCCAGGCGATGGCGGAGATCAATAAGCTCACCGCCGCACACCACCTGAAGGTCAATTCGTTCCGCCCGCAGAAGGCGAACGACGTGGTGGGGATGAGCGAGATCCCATTTGGCTTGACCGTGAACGGGACTTACCTCGACGTGTTAAGCTTCCTGTCCGATCTCGACAAGTCGAACGGGAAGCTCGCGGTCGAGCTCGTTCAGATCAACACCGCCGAAGCGGCTTCGGACCAGGTGACGGGAACGATCGATTTTGTGGCCTATCTGAAGGCCGCGCCGGCGCCGGCGGCTCCGGCCAAGGGAGGAAAACGTGTTTAGTTTCTTTAATCGTCTCAGCGGACCCGTGCGATGGGCGCTGATCGGTGCGCTGGTGATCGCCGCTTGGCTGGTCTTCAGCTCGAACGGCGACAACACGCCGGCTCCCGCCAAGAAAACGACCCTCAAGACGGCGGACAAGAAGGACGCCGGCCAGTACACGCCCGAAGACTACAAGGTGACGGTCGCCAGCTTTACTCCCTTCTCGGCGAAACCCAAAAATACGTTCGTCCCGATCGTCCAGGGCAAGATGGCAGGCGTCAAGGCCGGCGTGTCCACCGTCAACGTCGTCCCGCCCGAGTTCGCGGGAGGCGAGGCGAATTGGGTCTATACCGGCTCCGCCCAGATCGATGGAGTCATCGAGGCCCTCCTCCAGAACAACACCAGCGGAGACAGCGTGTTTCTGAAAGTCGGCGACAGTTGGAAGGGGATCTCGGTCGAACAAATCACCGACGACAGCCTCGTTCTTTCCTCGCCCGAGCTTGGGGAGGAGAAGACGCTTCAGCTTCCACCCGACGTGGTCACTTCGCCGACCACCTCCGGCCCCGGAGGCTTCGCTCCGACCTCACCGCTTCGAGGCAACATCGGTCCGATGGCGATCATGCCGGATCCGACGGCCGGCGCCGCCGCATCGGCGACTGATCCGAGCGCGACCGGGCTCCCCGATAACGGCGCCCTTCCGGGCGGCGGCTATCAAGGCGGCGGCTACCAAGGCGGGTATGGCGGAGGAGGAAGGCGCGGCGGCCGCGGTGGACGTGGCGGACGCGGCGGTGGAGGCTTTGGCAATCGCCAAGGAACCCAGGAGTGAGTGAGGGCAACGGGGTGAAGGGGGCGGTTTCGATAGGTAATCCGCAATCCCTCATCCTATTCATGTGCGTTTCAGGTTTGCATGCGAAAGTGAGAACAGTCCGAGGAAACAAATGGCAACAAGACTGAAGATGAAGGCTTTGCTGGTCGGGATCGCCCTGGCGCCGGTGCTTGTTTCGGCGCAGTTCTTGGGCGGGGGAGACAGCGGGAATCCCTGGGATTCGTTCAAGCTGAACCCGAAGACCAAGATCAGCTTCAATTTCCAGAACGCGAGCGTCGATGCCGTCATCAGACTCCTCGAACAGCAAAGCGGCGTCACGATCATCAAGGATCCGACGCTCACGAAGGGCATTACCCTGATTTCAGCCAAGCCGAGGTCGCTGAATGACGCGTTCAAGGACTTCCAAACTACGCTGGGCCTGATGGGATACAGCCTTGCCAAAGACGGCAACTCCCTCGTGATCCGCGGGCAGCAGCAACGCGGCGGAGGAAACGGCTTTCCCGGCGGCTTCGACCCAAGCCAGCTCGGCCAACTGATGAACTCGCAGCAGAACCCGCATCTTTC
>DATJYD010000656.1:0-3258 GCA_035499755.1 Fimbriimonadaceae bacterium | reverse complement strand
TTGCGTGCAGACGCTGGAGATGCGATCTGTCACTGTTCTTGGGTTTGGGGAGAGACGGCTTACCACCCCTTGCTTTCCAGGTTGCGATCGGTGACCGAGAGGGGTGCGAGTGTTTTGCCCCGGACGGTTCTCTTGATCATCCCAGGCAACCAATGCAAAGCAAGGGCCTCCTGGCTCAGCTAAGTAGCGGTGCTCGTCTTCAACTTGGCCGCGTGCTTGGCGAGAGCGGCCGCTTTGCGCTGCTCCGGCGTCATCAGAAGCTCCTGCTGAAGCTCTTTGGCGCGGTCTTCGCTCGTCCACTGCACGTTCCACACCAGCCGGCACTTCTCGAGGATCCGAAGGAGGTTCGCGGAGGGATCGAACTGCCCCTTGAACATGCCATGGTTCGCGGAGATGGCTCGCGCATGATGGTTGTTGTGGTTGGTCTCGCCCCATGAGAGGTAGGCGAAGATCCAGCTCAGTTTATGGCCCCAGAATCCGTCGATCCAGAAGTTTGTGCTCAGGTCGCCGGTCGCGAAGTCCTGCCTGCCAAAGCGATGGCAGCCGGCGTTCACCCAGTAGGTCACGTAGTTGGCGAAGAAGATGCCGAAGCCGCCGCCGTATAGCATCCCCCGGAACCAGCCGAAGTGGGTCGCCCAGCCAACCAGGGCGGGAAACACGAATCCAAGAATCAGCCACACGAAGAAGGTGTTGCTGAAGAACATGATCATCCGGTCCTTCTCGAACTGCGGGTAAGTGAAGCGATCGAACAGCAATCCCCGAAGCCAGCCGACATAGGCGTGCCAGAAACCATGGCGAGGGCTGTGCAGATCCTCGTCCTCATCGGAGTGGATGTGATGATGGTGATGGTCGGAAACCCAGTTGATCATCTTCCCTTGGGCCGTCGAACAGCCGAGCAGGAAGAAGAAGGCCCGGAGCCAGCCGCTGGTTTGATACGAGGGATGGGTGCCCTGGCGGTGAAACCCGAGGGAGATTCCCAGCGTCCGCGCCTTCGTTCCAACCACCGTGAACAGCAGGGCGGTTAGGGCGAAGCGCACGCTGTTCGCCCAGCCGTGAGGCGGAGCGACGATGAGATCGATCACGCATGCCGGGAAGGACGCGAGCGGCGCGAAAATGATGATGTCGGTGACGATCTGGTGGAAAAGGGGCTTCTTGTTTTCCGGGGTGGCCGTCATGGCGCAGAGCGAGTTATCCATAGGCGAGAGTGTTCGTGGAGGAGGGGCGGAAGCGAGCTGCGATCTCTTACATAGAGTTTTCGGTCGCGGCGGAGCAATAATCGAACCTTTCTACGCTACCAGAATCCCGTCATGTGCATCGCCGCCAAAAGACCTTTTTGACCCGAATATAATGATGGGCGGCACGACGGTGGTCGGAGAGCCAATGACCCTATGCCCTCAGAAACCCCTGCGCTGACCCGCGGCTGTGCCTTCTATAGCCACACTCCGGCCTCCATCTTCATCCCCGAAGACTTCGTGGGCGACGAACGCCTGATGATCGATACGGCGGAGCAGTTCAGCCGGAAGGAGGTCTTGCCGGTGCTCGATCGCCTCGAAGCCCAGGAGGAGGGGCTCATGCCGGGCCTCATCCGGCATGCCGGTGAATTGGGGTTTTGCGGCGCCGACGCGCCTGAGGCTTACGGAGGCCTAGGGCTGGGCAAGAACCTGGCGGCCCGGATTCTCGAGTTCCTGAGCCTCAACGCGTCATTCAGCGTCACTCTCGGCGTTACCAGCGGCGTAGCTCAGGTTGCCCTGGCGTGGTTCGGCACCGACGAGCAGAAATCCCGCTACCTGCCTAAGCTCGCGAGCGGCGAGTGGATCGGCGCGTATTGCCTGAGTGAACCGAACAGCGGAACCGATGCCCTCTCTGTGCTGACTCGCGCGGACCGCAGGAACGGGAAGTGGGTGCTCAACGGCACCAAGATGTGGATCTCGAACGCGAAGTGGGCCCAGTTCTTTCTCGTCATGGCGAAGGTGGACGGGGAGCGGCTGAGCGCCTTCCTCGTTGAGCGCGACTTCCCCGGACTGTCCATCTCTCGGGAGGAGCACAAGTTGGGGCTCAAGGCGTCGTCGACCGCGCGCCTTCTCATGGAAGACGTCGAGGTTCCCCTGGAGAACATGCTCTACGAGGAAGGGAAGGGCCACGTGGTGGCCCTGAATTCTCTTAATCTGGGCCGCTTCAAGCTTTCGTCGATGTCTCTCGGCCCGGCCAGGGACGCGATCGGCCTTGCCGCAACCTACGCGCTGGATCGAAAGCAGTTCGGACAGCCGATCGCCGACTTCGGACTCATCCAGAAGAAGCTGGCCCTCTCGGCCGCGCGCTTCTTCGCGGCTGAATCGATGACCTATCGCACCGGAGCCCTGATCGACGAGGCCTTCGCGGCGTTTGGGGGATCTGTGGCAGGAAACCGGAAGGCGGCCGAAGAGATGTCCGTCGAATGCAGCGCCTGCAAGGTCTTCGCGACGGAGGCGGAGAACTTCATCATCGACGAGGCGATGCAGGTCTTCGGCGGCTACGGCTTTACCGAGGAGTTTCCGATCGCCCGGCATTATCGGGACGCGAGGGTGAGCCGGATCTACGAGGGGACGAACGAGATCAACCGCGTCTTCATCAGCGATCGCCTCCGGCGGAGGGCTCGCGAAGGGCGCGCGTCGCTGACCCCGGCCGGCGACTCCTTCATCTCGGAGCTTGCCGGCCATGTGCTCGCCCACGCGGAAACGGCGCCGGCGCCGACCGCGAGCTGGGAGCAGATCCGGATCGGTGCGGCGAGCGACCTTATCATCCTCGCCTACGCCGAGCAGTCGGCGCGGCTCCGCGCCAAACGGCTCGGCGGATTGCACGAGGAACTTTATGCGTGCTTCGTGAACTGGGCCAATCCGGCTGCCGCCGAAGCCTATCAGTTGGCGACAGGCTCCGCCGTGACCCTCCCGTCCGTCCGGCGCGTGGATTGGGGCGAGATCGCGGAAATGGTCTACGCCAAGAAGGCCCCGCTCTGACGAACCGCGGATTGCTGGACTGGCTGAGGCAGAATGCGCGTGGAGGGCAAGGCGCCCTTCCAACCCCAATCGCCGTCTTTCTCGGAATCCAAGGACGAGTGACGAACAAGAGCGGACCTCGCTCTCGGTCGCCGATCGCAACTTGGAACAAGGGGTGGTAAGCCGTCTTTCCCCAAACCCAAGAACGAGTGACTGATCGCATCTCCAGCGTCTGCACGCAAGGCTGCGGGAGCACTTTTCGACTTTCTTGCTCCTTGGAACTTCA
>DATJYD010000655.1:0-5883 GCA_035499755.1 Fimbriimonadaceae bacterium | reverse complement strand
CATAACGCGGACCAAGGGCTGCGTCCCGCTCGGCCGGACATTGATGCGGCCATGGCCGCGCAGGGCCTCCTCGGATTCCGCAATAGCGGACTGCACGCGCTCGCCACTTCGCCACGACTCCCGATCCGCGACTTCGACGTTGACGAGCATCTGCGGCCAGGGCTCGTATTCGTTGAAGAAGCTCGAGACGGGCCGCGCCTCGGTCTTGAAGACGCGCAACAGCTCCAGCATCGTGATGAGTCCGTCGCCGGTCGGTCCTCGATGGGGAAAGATGATGTGGCCGCTCTGCTCGCCGCCGATCAAGGCGCCGGTTTCCTCTATCTTCTGAGCTACGTATTTATCGCCCACCGGCGTCCGTTCGAGGCGGATGCCGCGCAGCGACAGATACTGCTCGAAGCCGCCGTTGCTCATCACGGTCCCCACGACGACCGCTGGCTCGAGTTCGCGCCTGCGCTGCTGGTGGACGGCCCAGATTCCAATCGTCCGGTCTCCATTGATAAGCCGGCCTTTCTCGTCGCTGAAGATCGCGCGGTCCGCATCCCCATCGAAGGAAACGCCGACGTCGGCCCCGATCTCGACGGTCAGGTTCTGAATTCTCTCGGGTTTCGTCGCGCCGCCTTCGGCATTGATGTTGAGTCCGTCGGGCTCGTCTCCCGTCGTGAAGACCTCGGCGCCAAGCCTCCTTAGAGCCTCGGGAGCAAGCATCGCAGCTGCGCCGTGAGCGCAATCCACGGCGATCCTCATGCCGTCGAGTCGCTCCGGCACGATCTGCACGAGCATGTCGAGATAGCCCAGGAGGGGCCGCTCGTCCCTCAGAATCGGCCCGACAAGGCCTCCGGTCGGCCGAGGAAACTCCTTTCCGGCAAGACCCTCGATCTCCTCCTCCGAGTCGTCGGAGAGCTTCTTACCGTTGTGGCCGACGAACTTGATCCCGTTGTCGGGAGCCGGATTGTGACTGGCCGATAGGATGACGCCAAGTCCAAACGGGCCTGTCCTGGCGATATAGGACACCGCCGGAGTGGGAGCGACGCCAAGGCAAAGCACGCTGATTCCGGTCGAGCAAAGCCCGGCCGAGACCGCCGACTCCAGCATCGGTCCGCTCCGCCTTGTGTCCATGCCGACCACGGCGGCCGGCATCTCGCCCGACTTCTGCAACCAAACTCCGGCTCCTTGGGCGACCGAGAAGGCCAGTTCCGGGGTGAGCTTCTCGTTCGCCACCCCGCGAATTCCGTCCGTGCCGAACAGCTTTTTGCTCATGCGTGCATTCCCGCTGGAGCTTACTCGCCGGAAGTGTCTCGTCCGGATTCGTCGGACCCGTTCCGTGGCGTCTCCGCGACATTCCGTGCGACGCGCACTCGCGCCGGGCGGATGACCCTTTCCCCCATCTTGTATCCGGCCTCGATCTCGCCGACCACCGTGTTGTCGGGATATTCGACGCTCGGCTCCATGACGAGGGCCTCGTGGACTTCGGGATCGAATGGGAGTCCCACGGAGGCAATTCGTGACACCCGCTGTCCTTCCAGGACTTGCGTGAGCTGACGATCGACGGCCCTCAAGCCTTCGATGATCGACTCGACGGTCGCATCGTCTTCGTGGTGCGCCAGAGCCCGTTCGAAGTTGTCGAGAACGGGGAGCAGGGCGCGAACCATGCGTTCGGTGGCGAACTGCTCGAGCTGCTTGCGCTGATCTTCCTGGCGTCGGCGGTAGTTCTGAAAGTCCGCCATCGTCCTGAGGAGCTGGTCCTGAAGCTGGTCCCGTTCATCCGTGACCTTTCGGATCGTAGCCATCAGATCTGTAAGATCCTTGTCGACTGCCTCTTGGCCCTCGGCGCCCGGTTCCTCTCCGCTGGCTTTGTGCCTTCCCTTCATGAGTTAGGGAGTTTACCGTTCGAGTTGCAGGCGAATCGCCGAATCAGATGCTCGCGGTATCTGCGGTCGCGCGACTCTGGTTCACAATCGAGAGGGTTGCTGTTGGCTACTTGAGCCCAAACGATGCGAACGGCAGCGAAATGAGTTACTCGTGATCACTGCCAGGGAGCCAGGTTCGACATGGCGCAAGCCTTCTCCGGATATATTCGGATCCTGTTTGGTCTTCGCCATCAACCTGCAGCGGGAGCCGGCTCGATGGAATCGACTGGTGCGCGCGCTCGACGATTCCGGAGTTCCCGCTCACCGAATCCCGGCGATCGACGGAATCGCGGACACGAGCGCCGTTCTGGCCCGGCGAGGACTCGTCGCCGACCCCGTGACTCGAGTCATCACCCTCTGCAACCCCTACCGGGGCAATGGACGGCCCTACACCGTGTCGGAGGAGGCTTGCTTCCAGAGCCACGTGCTCGCGATAGAGACCTTTCTATCGAGCGGCGCGCAATTCGGCCTGATTCTGGAAGACGACGCCGTTTTCTCGGATGACCTGTTCTCTGACGGCGGCGTGATATGCGGTTGCCTCGGAGTGGCTCCAAAATGGGATGTCGTGAAGCTGGAGGGCACCAAGCGCGGGGGACGAAGGTTGGGCGTCGTCTATCGACGCTTCCCTCACGGTGCCCTCTTCGGTTCCTTTCGCCCGTCGATGGGAACCGCGGCTTACCTTTTGAGCCGGACCGGCGCGGAGAAGCTGCTCTCGGCGGCCGCCGACGACATCGAGCCCTTCGACCAGGTGCTCACGGACACGCGCCGCCACCGGTTGCGCCAGTTGGACTATGCTCCGTTTCCGGTTCATCAGGACTGGAAGATGCCCTCCGATATCGACCACTTGCCGAATTCGACATCGGCGCGAGCGCGCCTCATGCGCAAGTACTCGCGCTTCTCTCGCTACGCGGATCGGGTCCGGCGCTTCACTGGCGGAGGGGGAATATCCCTTTCGCTTCAGCCGTGGGTCAGGCCCGGACTCATCGAAGGGATTGCTTCCACCTGAGACCTTTCATACCCTCCCCCTACTGATTATTTGGACTAACTCGGCGTATTCCGAGGCCGGCGCTACTTCAGCCGTTCGGGGTTGAGGGCCTGGAGACTCTCGGGAACGAAGCTGCCGTCCTTGCGGATGAGGACGCCGTCGAACCAGATCTCGCCTCCGCCGTACTCCGGGCGCTGGATCAGCACGGTGTCCCAATGGATGCTGCTCTTGTTGCCATTGCCGCCCGGCGGGTCATAGGAGTTGCCCGGCGTGAAGTGGAAGGAGCCGGCGATCTTCTCGTCGAAAAGCGTGTCCTTCATCGGGTGGAGCACGTAGGGGTTATAGCCGAGCGACCATTCGCCGAAGTAGCGGGCGCCTTCGTCCGTGTCGAGGATCTCGTTGAGCTTGGCTGTGTTTGCGCCGGCCGATGCCTCGACGATCTTCCCTGCCTTGATCTCGTAGCGGATGTCTTTGAACTCGGTCCCTTGATACAGGCTGACCGTGTTGAACTGAACGACCCCGTTAACGGACTCGCGAACCGGGGCGGAGAAGCACTCTCCGTCCGGGATGTTTCTACCGCCCGAGCAGGCAACGGCGCCGATGCCTTTGATGCTGAAGCTGAAATCGGTTCCGGGGCCCCTGATCTCGACGCGGTCGGTTCGGCTCATCAAGTCCTGCAGCGGTTTCGCAGCCTCGGCCATCTTGCCGTAGTCGAGGGTGCAGACGTCGAAATAGAACTTCTCGAATGCCGGCGTGCTCATGTTGGCCTGCTGGGCCATGCCCGCGGTCGGCCACCGCGTCACCGCCCATTTCGTCTTCGGCACCCGCACGCCGAAGACGACCGGAGTCGAATATTCCTTCGCCCACATCGTCTGGATCTCGTCGGGAATATCGCCAAGTTCGGCGTAGTTGTGGGAGCCGCGCAGTGCGATGTACGCGGTCATCCGCTCCATCTCATATTTCTCGATCGCGGCTAGGGTGCGCGCGTTCTCGGTCGTCATGCCGAGCATGAGCTGCCGCTTGACCGCGTTCTGCTCCAGTCTCACTGCGACCTGCGCGCCCTTGTTCTGGGCTACTCTCACGAACTCCGCGATCGCCTCTTCGGGGATGTCGAAGGCGTGTATCAGCAGGCGATCGGACCCGTTCAGTTGGCAGCAGTGGGTGCAAAACAGCTCTGCGAGCTTGGTGACGCGGGGATCCAGCATGGTACGAGCTTACCGCCGGCTATCGCGCGCTTAGCCACGCCACGGCCTCGGCCGCGACTTCCCCGCCCCTTCGGGAGAGGAGCGTGCCTACATGGCTCATGCCGCTAAAGCACATCACGTCCGCGCCGGCCCAAGCCGCAAGTGCCTCTTGCCTCGCGGGGGGAATCGTATCGTCCGCGCCGGGAATGACCACGAGGACCGGACAAGCCGGTTTGGGGACATCCACTCCCTTGGCGATCGCGTTCAGCACCGCGCCGGACTCGTCCCGCCAACGTGGCCAAGCGAACCTGCGGGTCGGCTCGTCGCTGTCCGGCATCGAGGCGACGGTGTCGGAATAGGGCCCGCCCTTCCACTTCACGATCGGTGGATAAGATTTGGCCGGCCCGTGAGCGAGCGCGGCCGGGCTGGTGCTGCAGACGAGGATCAGAGCCCGAGGATGGATGCGCTCCGCGGCTTTGAGGACGAGGACTCCGCCCATGCTGGCCCCGATGAGGACGGCCGGCCGATCTCCTGCCGCCTTGACGATCTGGTCCACGTAATCTCCGACGGTCGTTTTTGCGAGCCCAGCCTTGACCGGCATCAGGTCTGGGGCCGCCACCTCGTAGCCGGCCTTCTCGAACACAGGCTTCCAGAACCGATATTCCCAGCCGCCTCCGCCCGCGCCGTGGATCATCACGACGAGGGGCTTCGCGAGAACCATCGCCAGCACACCGACCACCGGATCACGTTACCCCTACGGCAAGGTCTCGTAATCCGCGGGGTCTCGCTCCAAGAGATCCCGCATATGCGGCGGAACGGAGATCGCCTTTCGCGTTCTCGGATCCATCACGACATGCCACGTGTGCCCTTCCGTCGTCAGCTTTCCCGACGCCTCGTTGTAAACCTCGTACCGGAAGACGATCGCCGCCCGCCGGATCTCCGTCACCCGGACGCGAACGGTGACCCAGTCGTCGTAGCTCACCTCACCTTTGTAGCGCACGTGCGCCTCGACGACCGGCAGGAAAAGGCCCTCCTCCTCCAGGCTCTTATAGGTAAAGCCACGATCGCGGCACCAGGCGCCACGAGCCTGTTCGAACCAGAAAAGGTAGTTCGCATAGTAGGCGTGCCCCATCTGATCCGTCTCGCCGTACCGCACCCGAATCCGCTCGTCCGTATAGCCGACCATCTCGCGTAAATGACGATGGATGAGCGAGGAGTGATGCCCGCCATCGACCATCGGTGAGTCGACCATCATCGAGCTGCAAACTTCAGCATCAAGCCGCTCGCCGGACACCGGGTATCCTCTCGGATTCGAATATGAGAATCAAGAACAAAGAGATTCGGGCCAGAAGGCATCGAAAAGAACAGAAGGTGAAGATGGCTTCGCGGGAACTTCGAGCCACTTACGGCGACGCCAAGGCGACTCAGGCCGAAAAGCCGTCGGCCCCGAAGAGAGCCTCGGCGACGACGAAGAAGACGGCGGATGCTGCCCCCAAAGCGGCGCCTAAGAAAGCTGCGGCTCCAAGAGCAAAGAAAGCACAGCCCAAAGCTGAATAGTTGTCGTACCATTTGCATGTAGCGGCGCGGCCGGTCCTTGTGAGGGCGAGGAATTCGGTTCAGCGCCGTTTATTTGTGCGCGAACGGAGCGATGGGTGAGCACTCCCGCTATCAAGTAGAATCCCGCACGAGCGAAGATGCGGGTCGCGGTCGTGGGAGCAGGAATCATGGGGTCGAGCACGGCCCTCGCGCTTGCCGGGCGCGGCCATGACGTTTCTCTTTTCGAGCAATATGGACTCGCTCATGAGCG
>DATJYD010000654.1:0-3743 GCA_035499755.1 Fimbriimonadaceae bacterium | reverse complement strand
TGCACGTCTCGTCCTACTATCCCCGGGTCGTCGACGATGCGACCTTGGAGGCCAGAATTCGGATGTCGAGGGGCACCGAGTTCATGGGGGACGGCGACCAGAAGCACGCCCTCGCCGAGTTCCTTATCGCGGACAAGCTGGCTCCCAACAATGCAGCGATCGCTTTCGAGATCGAGCTTGCGTTGGCGGAGATGGGCCGGTTCGAGGAAGCGAAGACGTACCGGGCGCGAGCCGTGGAGAGCGACAACCCGAAGATCGCCGCGCAAGCCGACGCCCTCCTGCGGGTCGGCAACTGACGTGTCATCTCAAGCGAGCGGCGATAGCCGCGAGTCGAGGGGATTTGACTTCGAGGGCCGGGCGCTTACAACAGGCGCGCGGCGACGCCGGTCAGATTCCTCCACTCCGGCCCGCAGGGCCAGGCCTCCGGTCGCAATGACAGGTGGCTTGTCATCCCGAGGGAGCGGCGTGGCCGCGAGTCGGGGGATCTGACTCCGAGGACGCGTGTCGGGGTTGGGGACGGGACGCGGCTCCGGTCAGATTCCTCCACTCCGGCCCGCAGGGCCGGGCCTCCGGTCGGAATGACTAGTGGCATTCACCCGCTTACGCCGGCGCTTTCGGGGTGAAGCTGGTGCCGCAGCCGCAGCTTCGCGCCGCGTTCGGGTTCTCGAACTTGAAGCCGCCGCCGATCAGGTTGTTGGTGAATTCGAGGGTGGCGCCACGGAGATACTCGGCGGACTTGGCGTCGCAGACGACCTTCACGCCTTCCATGTCGTAATCGATGTCCATCTTGGTGGGCTTCGTATCCAGCTTGATCACGTATTCGAGGCCGGAGCATCCGCCGCCTTTCACGCCCAGGCGCAGAAAGACGCCTTCCCGCCCATCCTTGGCGATGAGCCTCTTCACCCGGGCCAGAGCCTCGGGAGAGATGGCGATCGGGAATTCGGTTTCGGTCATAGGCGGATTCGCTCTCTTGGCGGGGCGGCATGGAATTCTACGTTGGATTGGCGGATGAGGTCCGCGAGGGTGATCGTCTCGACTACCGAGTCGATGGCCGTCTGCACCTGCTCCCAGAGGTCGCGGACCGCGCAACCCACGGAGTGCGAGCAGACGTCGTGGGTACCGACGTGGCGCTCGCAAAAGCCGTCGTCGTAGAGCTTGCCGCCGAGGGCGCCGATGATCTCGCCGACGCTCACCGTGCGGGGATCGCGGGCGATGGTGTATCCGCCCGACTGGCCCCGGGTGCTGTTGATCAGCCCCGCCTTGCGCAGGATCATGAGCAGCTTGGCCACATGCGGGGTCGTCAGCCCTTCGCGGGCGCCGATCTCGGGGATCGTCAGCGAACCCTCCGGACCCTCCTTCGCGATCTGGATGAGGCAGCGCAACCCGTATTCCTCCTGGGTGGAGAACTTCACCTCGGGCCCCCAGAGACAAGGATTGGAGGATTGCAGGATTGCAGGATTGAACGGCGGCTGGATGGCACACCAAGCGCCGTGCGGAAGGTGAAATCCTCCAATCCTCCAATCCTCCAATCCTGATTCGTCATATCAGCCCCAGCGTGAGCTTCGCTTCTTCGCTCATCATGTCGATCGTGAAGGGCGGATCCCAGGTCAACTCGACGTCGACCGATCCGATGCCGGGGGTATCGCGCGCGGCGGTCTCGACCTCCGCAGGGAGGGAGCCGGCGACCGGGCACATCGGCGAAGTGAGGGTCATGACGATGTGAACGTTCTTCTCGTCGTCGACCTGGATGTCGTAGATGAGGCCGAGGTCGTAGACGTTGATCGGGATCTCGGGGTCGTAGACCTCGCGGATCTGCTCGGCGACCTCGTTCGCGAACATCGACTTCTCGATCGCGCTGAGCTTGCGCGGCTCTTCGGGTTCGTAGTTTCGGGCGGCGTTAGGCATGGGCGGCCTCCGGCGTGAGGTGGAACCAACTGGACTGGTCGGACGTGCTGGACCGAGCCGACTGATCCGCAATCCCCGTCATTCCGTGCTCACCTTCTCTTCCCCTACGAGAGCGGCGTGGAGAGTGTGCCAGGGGAGGGTGGCGCATTTGATGCGGACGGGGTATTCCCGCACGCCCTGGAAGACTTCGAGGTCGCCGAGGTCGGAGTAGTCGCCGGCCTCGCCCGTCTCCGTGACCATCTGCTGGAACTCGCGGAAGATCTGGGTCGCCTCTTCCACCGTTTTGCCCTTCACGGCTTCGGTCATCAGCGAGGCGCTCGCGGTGGAGATCGCGCAGCCCTGGCCCTGGAAGGCGATGTCGATCACGAGGCCGTTCTCGGTGAGGAGGGTGACCTTGATCTGGTCGCCGCAGAGCGGGTTGTGGCCCTCCGCCTCATGGTTGGCCTCGGCGACGACGCCCTTGTTCCTCGGCCTCCGGTTGTGGTCGAGGATGATCTCCTGGTAAAGGTCGCGGAGGTCGGAGTTCATGAATGCCTCCGCTTGGCAATTAGGTACCTGACCGGGCCCAGCAAGAGGACCAGGGCCCCCACGACGAAGAGGGCGCGGCCGGGGAAGGCTGCGGGCTCGAAAAGTGCAACCACCCAAAGCGCCCAGAGGAGGATTCCAACGACCACGGAAAGGACAACGACATGCCTCGCTTCCATCCCGACCGCCCGGCCCGCTCGAAGGATGAAGGGCAATTCTACACCGAGCCAAAACCCCATGAAACACAGAGCGAAGTGCCCAAAGCTCGGGTCGTGCAAGCAGACTGCCCACATGAAAAGGAGGAGGGCTCCGATCACGGAAGGGAAGAACGCTAAAAAGAGCTTCCTCCACTTCTCTCGAACTTCGGGTTCAAGCAGGTCCCGGCGCGGGCTCGCTTGGCCACCCCCCGGCGGTTCAGGACATGCCGCGTTTACCCACATCACTTGAACATCTCCTTCACCTTCCTAACGCCGGCAACCAGCGCGTCGGCCTCCTCCTTGGTGTTGTAGACGGCAAACGAGGCGCGAGCCGTGGCGGGGACGCCGAGGCGCTGCATGAGCGGCATGCAGCAGTGGTGGCCGGCGCGAACCGCGACGCCGCAGGAGTCGAGAATAGTGCCGATATCGTGGGGATGAGCCCCTTCCAGCGTGAAGGCGAGGACGGCGGCCTTATCCGGAGCCTCGCCCGTAATCCGGATCCCCGGGATCTCCTTCAGCTTCGCCGTCGCATAGGCGCAGACCTCCCTCTCCCAGGCCCCGATCGCGTCGAAGGCCTCGGCGAGCGGCTCCTTGCGGTCGGGAGCGACGCTCGTGAAGGTGGCCATCTCCAGCCGCATCTGGCGGATCTTCGAGGCCGCGTCGTCGACCGAGATGAAGTTCTGAGCCCCGGTCTCCACAGCCGGCGCCAGCGAGCGGATGTAGTCGATCGCCGCCCCGAGCCCGACGACCCCGGCCACGTTTGGGGTTCCGGCTTCGTACTTAGCGGGCAGATCGGCGAAGGTCGTCGTCTCGAAGGAGACCGTCTTGATCATGTCGCCGCCTCCTTGATAGGGCGGCATCGCGGCGAGCAATTCCTGCTTTCCGTAAAGCACTCCGACCCCGGTCGGGGCGTACATCTTATGGCAGGACAGAGTCAGGAAGTCGGCGTCTAGATCGGCGACGTCGATGCGCAGATGGGGGCCGGCTTGGGCGGCGTCGACGAGGATCAGGGCGCCCGCTTTGTGGGCCATCGCCGCCATCTTCTTGATCGGATTGACGGTGCCGAGCGAATTCGAGACGTAGACGCAGCCGACGATCCGCACCCGCCCCGCGTTC
>DATJYD010000653.1:0-2755 GCA_035499755.1 Fimbriimonadaceae bacterium | reverse complement strand
GCCGAACCGCTCGCGAAGCTGCGCGATCGCCTGGGCGGCGAGCGCGATCTCGGGCACGACGTAGAGGACCTGCCGGCCGCGCTTCAATGCCTCGCCGGCCGCGCGAAGGTACACCTCGGTTTTGCCGCTCCCCGTTACGCCGAAGAGGAGGAAGGCCCGATGGACGCCGGATTGAACCGAATCGACGATCGCGTCGATCGCAAGCTGCTGGTAGCGGTTCGGGCGGGGCGGCTTCGCCATCGCGCCGATTCCCCTCTCCGTCTTTTCGAGCAGGCCCGCATCGAAGAGGGCCTTGATCGTGGAGTCGGTCACTCCTGCGAGAGCCTTGATCTCGCCCGCCGCGAGGGCGGCGCCGGCTTCCGCGAGTTGCAATCGCATGAGGGTCAGCGCCTGAGCCGGCTTGCGCTTGCCTTCCTCGGCAAGGAAGCGATCCACCCGATCCGAGTCGGCCGTCAGTCGAAAGAGACCCTGGGATTTCCGTCTTTCCGCGAAGGGAGCGATCTGGAGAGACCGGCTCACCAGCCCCTTGGCCTCCAGCAGTTTGAGCGCCTTCTGGATCGCCGGCGGGAGCTTCTTGGCCGGGCTCTCCCGCACCACGCCCCCCGCATCCTGGATTGTACGCATGGCCTCGCGCTGGTTCGGAGTCAGTGCTCCTCCATATTCGGGAGAGCTCGCGGCGCCCTTCGCGAAAAGCGATTTCTCGGGAAGCGCGACATTCGTCGTCCAGGCAGTGACGATTCGGTCCCGAATCCCCGGCGGGGTCGCGGCGGAAAGGGCGACCGTCAAGGAACTCGAATACTCGCGAGAGACGAATTGCGCGAGTTCGATGAGAGACGCCGGCAGCGAGAGGTCTTCAATCTTCTCTTCGACCGGCCGAAGGGATTGAAAAGAGAAACCGAGTTCCTCTTCGCTCGCCTCATAGGTGCTCGTCACGAAGCCCAAAACCGATCGCCCGGCAAGCGACACGAAGCATGCGTCGCCCACCGCGAGATCGCCGGGGGCCCGATAGCTGTAGATCGCTTCGCTCCCTCCGGAGCGGGGATCGATCGCGATGTCGGCGATGCGCTGGATCATTCGAGTGGCTTGAATTCCTCAGGCGGCGCGACCGGCGCGGTTGCGGCGATCGTGTCCAGCTTCTCCTGAAAACTCTTGAGGGCGCGGCCCTGCAACGACGGCGTTCTTCCACCGAGAAGGTCGTTCAGGGCGCCACACTCCGACCGCCCGAAGGTCACCGCGTTCAGCCGGTGCTCCTCGAACGCCTCGTACGCGAGAGGGGCGACAGCCTTGGCGCAGGTTGCCAAGGCCTCCGCGAAGACGCGGATCTGCTTCTGGGCGTGACCATCCGCGCGCAGAGCGATGAAATGGAAGAGGTTGTGGAGATCGATCTGCCAATACCACTCCGTGTAGAGAGACAGCGGCAGGTTGATTCGCGCCAGCTCTCGAGCGACGTTCTTGCCGAGCAATCCCTGGTAGCGCATGTAAAGCAGCTTCTGGTCCTCCTCGAACTGCCTGATCACGTCCATCGCTTCTTCGAAGGGCAGGGAATCGCCGCTGCCCTGCTTGTTGTTCGCGCTTTGAACGCACACGTCTTCCGGTGCTGGCACATAGAACTCGTCCCGCATGATCGAATATCGGCCCGAGATCTCGTTGAGCCGAGCCGTTCGGTGGCGCACCCATTGGCGGGCGACGAAGATCGGCATCTTCGTGTGGAACGTGAGCTGCACCTGTTCGAACGGGCTCGTGTGCCAGTTCTTCATGAGGTAGTTGATAAGCCCTTTGTCCTCCCGAACCGTCTTCGTGCCGGCGCCGTAGCTCACTCGAGCGGCTTGGACGATGCGCTCGTCGCCACCCATGTAGTCGACAAGGCGGACGAAACCCCTGTCGAGAACGCGAATCTCTTTGTCGAGCAGTTCTTCGGCGGCGGGGACGAGGGTGTGAGCCATGATCCATAGTATGGGGCCTCCCCGCCCGCGCTTTTAACGGCCACGGCGAGCGCCTCTGGGGTCCCCGATCAGGCTGCTCCGAGCCAGTAAAGTTACTAGTTATTTGCCCATTAAGTGCAAAAGGCTGGGATGCATAGAACGAACGGAAGTCAAACGCATTGAAGCATGCGTTGGTGGCCGGCGCTCTCATGCATCACAATAGAAAGGGAGGTCGGCCAGGAGAACTTTATCGTGATTTTGGAGAAAGCTGCACTGAGATGGTTTGTGGGGATCTGCCTTGCCGGCATCGCGATCTCCGCGTTTGCGTCGGATGAGCGAGTTGAGCGAAACTCCTTCTTGGCGACGAAAGCCGATAGCGTCGAGGCGCTTGTGCATGAGACGGCAACCGACCGCGCCGTCCTGGATCGGTTTGAGCGGCACTTCGGAATGTCTCGTCAGGAGATCCTGAGCTACTTCGGCACGCTTCATCTCGCGCGCCTGAACGAAGCCGGCGTCTATCGGATCTACTCGGTCAACGACCAGGGCGTCATCCTGTCCCACATGGAGACCCTCAAGGCCGGGGACCGGGTGTTTGCGGACCAGAGCGGCAAGCCGATTCTGAAAGCGCGGTGCGGAAACGCGATGGTGCCGGGTTCGACCATGATGCAGGCCCTCGTGTCTCCCGTCGTCGCGGGGACAGAGGGAATGCAGGCCGTCACGCTGACGACTCCCGAGTCTCAAGAGCTTGCGATGATGATGCCGGTCGAGACTCCGACCACTCCGATCGCGGTGGCGCCGGAGATGCCGGTCGCGACGACCTCGAGACAGGGGAT
>DATJYD010000652.1:0-8997 GCA_035499755.1 Fimbriimonadaceae bacterium | reverse complement strand
TCGAGGACGACCTTCAGGAGCGCCAGACTGCGCTTTGTCGGCGGCTGCGGTCCTTGGCCTTGGCCGGCTTGGGGGAACTACCCGGTTCGGACTCGTAGTCGGTTCTTGAAGCAACGCGTGAGCCGAAGGCACGGTTATTTTTTTGGCAGGTCGGCGAGCTTCTCGAGACGGTCCAGAATCGAGTTGATCGCGTCGTCCTGCTCTTTAAGGTGAGCCTGTATCTGGCGCGCCTCGTGGAAAGTCGCGTCGGCGTCCTTGTAGGTCATCTCGGCTCGCTTGTCCGCAGCTTGACCGAGAATGTTCTGGCCAACCATGATGACGGAGAGCATCACGAGTTGGATGAATGTCTGGCTGACCCATTGAATGGTCATAAACATTCCGCCTTGGACGGCGGAGGGCAGGGCCACGAAAGCCAGCACCGCGAAGGCATACGCGCACCACATGGTGCCAACGGCCGTGGTCAGCCAGATGGCGATCTTGTTGTTGAAGCCAATGCTGCCCTCCTTGACCTTCGCCGGCTTGGCGTGAGTACGGGCCTCGATATGAGGATGCTCGTGGTGCTTGAAGTTGACTTGCGACATATCGTTCTCCTGCCTTGCAGAAAGGCCAGGCCCTCCGCCAGACATAGGAGGAGACGGGAGGGGGATGTGGCTCGTTGCTAGTAGCATGTAGCTTGTCGCTCACCGATGAAAAAGTGGATGCTTCTGCTCGCCTGTGTCGCCTGCTTCGTCGTCGGCTTCTCGGTCGGCACGGCCTGGCTACTCGGCAGGGAACTCGTGTCGCCGCCACCGCCGGCGCCGCATTACGATCCGCTTCCCCAAAGGCCGTTTGACCGCAGCGGATGGTTCGGTCCCTTTCCTGACCACGCGCGGCTGGTTCAGGCGCGAGGCGCCATGAGAGATTCCGTGGTGAGCCGATTCAAGCCGGGCCTTTCGCTGGCGGCGATCATCGACGAATTGGGGTGTCCGGATCGGATCGATCTGCGCCGCGACACTAGGCCCTCGGAGGCGATCCGATCGGATTTCGGCGCTAGAGGAACGATGATCCTCCAATACGATGCCGGCTGGATCCCGTCGGGGCCCGGCGACTGGTACCCGGCCGACATCGGATTCGTTTTCTCCTCAGATGCGAAGCTTGTTCGCGTGGTGGAGTGAGCCGGTCTTAGCCCATCCAGTGGATCTTGTCGTCGCCGAGCAGGCACTGGATGTAGTTGAGCTGGCCATCGTGGTACCAGATGTGGCTGACCGCGATATGGGCGATCGTGAGGACTGGCGTCGGCATCCCCCATGGGGCGGGCACGGTCGAGTTCAGGGTCTCGTCGCTCGCGCCGGTGAGAGCCGTCTTGAATTCCTCCGCAGCCTCGGCGATCCTCGCGATGGCGACGCCCTTGTTTTCGAAGTCGGCCGTCAACTGCTTCATGGCCGCTCCCTCCGGATCTGAAGGGGCGTTCCCGTTCAGGGCGCCGGTCGTCCAGAGGAGGGTGGAGACGGCATCGGCGACGAGGGCGTTGGCCGGGCGGGTACAGCCGCCGAAGGTCGCCGTCCACTTGTCGTCCGGGATGGCGTTGATGTCGGCGGTGATCATGCCGGTGAGGGCGGACAGCCATCCGTTCAGGTAGGCGCGCGTGTCGATTGCTTCAGTAGTAGTGCTCATTTGGAACTCCAGGGTCATAAGTCTGACATGAGCGCAAGAGAATTGCGCAATCGGCGCAGAACGTTAAAAGAGGGCCTGTGCCGGGCCATGCCGAAGGGACTCAGATGAAGCCGCGCGGTGGGACGGGGCGATCAAGCGGCGTTCAGGTCGATTTCGACCGAGATCTCGCCTCGCCGCGTGAGCAGGGGAACGAGAAGGAACCGCGATGAGCGCGGCGCTGATTCGGATTCGCGGCGGAAGACGACGGCGGGGCGAAGCCGGCAGCCCTCGCCAAGTTCGCCAAGGTGGAGGAGCCCGTGTCCGCAGATCATGTTCGCGAATTCGGCGATGGCGCTCTCCGCCATTTCGTCCAGCACTCGCACGGAGGTGCCGGTCAGCGCGAAGGCGAGCCGTCTTGCCGTCCGATCCGACATCACGAAGCGGACCTGGCCCTCAATCATCCCCGTTACTCCGACCTCGATGCCGACCAGTCCCGCCCCGAACGAGCGGCTCTGAAGCGAAACGGAACCCTTGACCGGCGTCTCCCCGAGCACATTCTCGGCGACGATAAAGGCCGCGCATACGAAGGGATCGGCCACCCGCTTGCGGACATCGAGTTCCTGATCCGACCGGGCCTCCACGTTGAAGCCCGGTTCGACGATTCCGTATCGCGGAGCTGACTGAAGGGTGCGCATTTCCAAGCCTTGCCCGGGAGATCCAGCCGGTGTCGCCCGCAAAGATGCGAGCCTTAGCCCGGGCCTGCTCTTGATGATCGGGAGACACCGTGGGCAAGGACGATGCGAGTTCTTGCGCTCATCGGCGCATAAGCCGCCCATGAACTTCGAAACCTATCATACAGCGATCCATTCCCCAGGATCGAGGGGGCAAGCGCGGATTTTAGCCATCGGCTCTACCAGGTTTCGTCCTAGAAGGGCGTTTCTTTGCATCTTGCCTCCTAATCAGGTTAGGCAAACCTCCTCCCGACCCAAACCGCCGACTTTCCCCAAACCCAAGACCGGCGTTCTTGGGTTTGGGGAAAGACAGCTCATCACCCATGTTCCAGGTTGCGATCGGCGACCGAGAGCGGGGTCCGAGCGTTTGCCCCTGACGCCCTTCCTAACTGTCGAAGGCGACCCAATGCGAGGCAACGGCTTCCTACTAGGCTGAAAGGAAGGGGTTCATTCCGCTCCCGATCGAGCCCACGAGTATGCTTGCAGGCATACCGTCGCTCAACTTCTCAGTCCGCCCAGCGCTTCCTGATGCCGGGAGACCTCGGAAGGCGGATAGCCCAGACGGGTCGCGATCCACCGGCTGAAATAGAAGGGATCGCGAAAGCCTAACTCGGCGGCAATGTGGCTGACGCTCGCAGACCGCTGCTGGAGGAGCGAGACCGCCCGTTCCAGCCGCAGGTCGTCGAAGTACTTCTTCGGACCCATCCCAACCACGGAATGAAAGAGCTGGTTTAGCCTGCGCTCGCTGACGCAAGCCAGCTCCGACATCTCGCGAACGGACCAACCCGTCCGAAGATGCTCGTGCATCAGTTCGATGACCGCCCAAACCGTTTGTTCGGCCGGGCTCGACCTCGATTGAGCCTTCCATTCCGAAACCCAACCATAGAGGAGCCCGGAAAGGAGGGCGGACGCGTGCCGGCGGCGCTCGGCGACCGGCTGCTTGAGCACATCGAAGATCTGCTGCATCGTCGACTGCTCGTGCGGGATCAGGCCCGCGTTCATCGGTGTGTTGAGGGGAACGGCCAGCGAGCCGAGCGCGCCAAATCGGAACCACCAGTAGTGCCATAGGTCCGACGCGCAAGTGTAATACCGCAGATACTTGCGCTCGAAGACGAGCACTTGCCCCGCGCTCGTCACACAGCGCTCGTCGGGCACGAGCCAGAACTCGCCGCTTCCCGCCAGGGTTCGGACCGCGACGAAGTCGCCGGATCCCCCTTTGCCGGTCAAAACATACCCCTTGCGCTCGAACGGCGGCTCGGCTCGCACCTGCCAGGCGATCCGAAGGTCGATCGCCGCGATAGCGGCAGCGGCCCGAGCTTCCGACCATTCTTCCCAGACCATGGCCGATTATTACCGAAAAGTCCAGGTGAGTTTCTGATCGCTGCATTGTCCCACCTTGCCGCCGCCATGATAATGCCTTTGATCTTGTATTGGTCTTACAGGACTGGAGGCATCGATGCATCATCTGCATAAACTGAAAACTCGGGCTTTCACGTTGATCGAATTGCTCGTCGTTATCGCCATCATCGCGATCCTCGCCGCGATCCTCTTCCCCGTCTTCGCGCAGGCCAAGGCTGCCGCGAAGGGAACCGCCGCTTTAAGCAACTGCAAGCAGATCACGCTCGCGGAGATCATGTATGCCGGCGACTCCGACGACGATTTCGTGATCGTCGGATACTTCGACCAAACGGCGCCCATCGGCTGGTGCGGCGGCACCGGCACGAGCGGCTGCATTCGAAGCTGGTCGGAGCTCTGCCTGCCCTACATGAAGACGGGCCAGCTCTTCCTCGATCCTCTCGCGCCGTCCGACGATTCGAACATCTGGCCGGGGGATGTTACCGACTCCTATGCCTACTATCCGCAGTTCGGTTACGACTTCGAAGTGCTTTCGCCGGTAACCGGCCTGGGGGTAGCCCAGCCCCTGTCTTCGACCGGCGTTGCCAGGCCCGCTTCGGTGCCGATGTTCGCCGCGAAAGCAACGGCCTGGACCGAGGCTGCCGACTACTGGGACGGCGGTTACAGCATGGACTCATCCTTCCTCATCGCGGCGCCCTACTGCGACATGGGAGACGGCTGGGTCGATAACGCGGCTCTCAACCTGTCACCCGCCATCACTCCGAATAGCTGGTGCGACTATGTGTCGCCAGGGTGGCGGAATAGCTGGGGGTATCAAGCCGAGCCGGGCGTGCTGCCCGCGGCCGGCGGCAATACCGGGCTGGTGGCGCTGCGCCGGGCCAATCAGGCGACGGTGTCCTTCACCGACGGTCACACGAAGGCGATGACGGACTCCGCGCTCGCGGTCGGGACCAACTACCAGTCGAACGTCGCGACTTTCCTGCCGGCCAATCTCGTCGTGACCAACTCGACGACCTATCTCTGGGACGCGAACTAGATGCGACGACTGCTTTGGATTGCTTCGATGCTATGCGCCTTGGCGGCCTTGACGGGCTGCCAAGGCTCTTCCGGCGCCGCCGCGAACTCCGGCGGCGCGGCGCCTCCTACGACCCATGCAGGAGTCGCCGCTCACCCGCAAGCGCCGATACCGAATCCGAAGGCGACCCCGAGCGGGGTGGGATCGAAGGCTCCGCAGTAGCCCGACCGCGTCCTTCCCGATCGTCTCGGCGGGACGCCGAATCCACCTACGCGGGCGGGAAGGCCTGCAGGAGGCCACCGCCTCGCTGGACTTCGCGCTCGATGTCGTCGAGCTCCGACGGCAGGAAGCCGGTCATGTTCTCGATTCCGTCTTCGGTAATCGCGACGGGGTCCTCGTATCGCACGTAGAGCCTCTCCTCAGGCACCCAGAGCTGGGGATCGAGGGTGAAGACGTGGCCCGGCTTCAGCGGCCCGTCCGAATAGGGGCCATCGTCGTGCACCGCCATCCCGATCGGATGGGAAAACACCCCGCCTCCGGTATCCAAGAGCTTCTGGGCGCCGGCTCGATAGATGTCCTTGGAGAATCGGCCGGCGAGTCCCGGTTCCATCGCCGCCTTGACTTCCTCCCGAATCTCCGCCGTCCTTCGCCCCGGCTTCGTGCGCTTGAAGATCTCGTCGCGGTACTCGAGCACGAATTGCAGCAGTTCGCGCTGCCAGGGCAAGAACTTCCCGCTCGCCGGCCACATTCGGGTGACGTCGCTCGAGTAGTAGCCAACCTCGGGCGCATAGTCGAAAAGCACAAGGTCCCCGTCCCTCAGCTCGCCGCTATTGCGATAGTAGTGGACATTGGAGATGTTCTCGGTGCCGGAGGCGATGATCGGACGATATCCGTCGAGCCGGGCGCCGTGGGCGAGATAGACATAGCGCGCGACGGCTCCCAGTTCGTATTCGCGAACTCCCGGCCGGCTGCTTCGCATCGCTTCGATCAGGGCGAGGCCGCCGATCCGCGACGCCCTCCGAAGCAAATCGATCTCGCGACGGCTCTTCACCGATCTCAGGTCGTCGAGACACGGGGTAATGTCCTCGACCCCGCACTGGGGATAGCGGGATTTCAGCAATCCGGCGAAATGAGCTTCCTTGGAGAGTCGGCCGTCCCAGAAGTCGCCGGCTGTGGTCGAGTTCGCATAGTTCAGCTCATGCCTGGGCTCCGTGTTGCCCTCGGCCGGCGAGAGGAGGGTAAAGATCGTCTTGGGGAGCCGCCCTTCGAGGCGCAGCCAATCGCCGGTCATCTCGTGGTTCGAGCGTAGATCATCGACGCCGCAACGCGCTCGCGCGAAATCGACGTCTTCGGCGGACAGCAGCTTGCCCTCGGCCGCCTCGAGCCGTGGGTTGCGAGGTGGAAGAAACAGGGTGGTCTTCTCAGTCCGCCCGTCGACGAGCAGATAGGCGTGGGGCGTCTCCACGCCGCAAAGATAGTAGAACTCGTTCTTCTGCCTCGGCATCGAGAAGCCGGGAGTCGTGCCGACCCCCTGCATCAGGAGCACCGCATCTTTGCCGATGTGGCTGAGAACCCGGGCGCGCCGGGCCTGGAACTCCTCGGCGGGGAAGTCGGTTTGGAGCGGAATCTCGTTCGAACTCACGCGGGGAGCTTACCAAGGCCAAGCGACCTCGGGGCCGGGCGATCGTCATGAGCAAGCGACGACGTGAGGTCCGATTCCTCCGGCCCGGGTGGCTGGGTCCAACGGTCGGAACGACGTCCCTTCAGTAAGCCCTGAATTCGCTCAGAGCCTCGAACATCGCCATCATGTTCGGGATCGGCGTCTTCGCTTGGACGTTATGGATCGCGTTGAAGACAAAGCCGCCGCCGGGGCCGAAGGCCTCGATCCGCTCGCGCACTTCGCGCCGGACGTCCTCCGGCGTTCCGAACGGCAGCGTCTGCTGGGTGTTGATCCCTCCGCCCCAGAACGTGATCCGATCGCCGAACCGCTTCTTGAGAATATGAGGATCCATTCCCGCCGCCGAACACTGCACCGGATTGAAGACGTCGAAGCCGGCTTCGATGAAGTCGGGCAGAAGATCGACGACGGAGCCGCAGGAGTGGATCATGCACTTCCAGTTCGTATGCTCGTGGACCCAGTCGTTAACCCGGCGATGGAACGGCGCGAAGAGGTCGTTGTAAGATTCCCGCGAGATGAACGGCCCGCGCTGGGTGCCGAAGTCGGTCCCCGTCAAGAGCGTGCCGACGACTCGGTCTCCGACCACCTCATGGACCCGCGCCAGGTTCGCGAGCCCGATCTCGCATTGGCGCGTGAACAGCTCGCGAACGTAGTCGGTGCGGATCGCCGTGCTCATGTACCATTCCGCGATGTCGCGGATGCCCTTGGGATGCAGGAGATTGACGGCGGGAACGAGCCCGATATCGCCGAAGGCGGTGCCTCCGAAGTTCCCAACGATCGCCTTGCCCGTTTCTTCGAGCCGCTCGATCTCCCGCTTGTAGTGGGCGAGATCGGCTTCCGAGATCGGGCCGAACTCCTCGAGGTTGTCTTCGACGTTCAGATTGTCTTCGTCGATCGGATCTTGGCGAACGATCGCATCGAAGAAGTTGCCGCCTTTCGGCATCAGCCCGCTCGGGGGCGCGGACTTGTCGCCCTGCGGATAGAGAAAGATGCTGCCGTCCGCGTTGAATTCGGTGTTGAATCCGCCCGGCACGAGCACGGGCGTCCCGTCGGGAAGCGCCCACTCCTTCCAGTCGGCGTTCGGGAAGCCGAACATCGTTCGCGGAGCTGGGAGGGGAATCGCGTCGACTCCCATCGCGTCGACCAGGTCGAGTTGAATCTCGCCGAGAAGCTGGTAGGGCTCGACGATCTTGACCGGCGTCCCTGGCGGATCGAGATGGAACGCCTGCCGCAGGCCATACACGACCGAGACGTGAACGCCGCTCACGGCGGTCGCGCCGAAGTCGACGGGAACGCGGTCCGCCTCGCGGTGGGCGAGGGCCGCCTCAACTCTCTCTTTGGAGGTCATCGGAGCCAGCGTATCATCGGCCCGGCTTGGTGGCTTGTCGTCAATTCCGGGGACCCGGGATCTCTGGTTACGCCTCCCTAGAGCCATGCCTCAGAGCTCGGTCTCGGGACGGCCGTTTTGGGGCGGCGATTCCACCCTGAGGCATGGGATCGGCGAGCGTTCGGGGTTGCCAAATCGAGTTTCAGATTGGCGCGGATGGATGATTCGGGCTACGGCGCTCGCTCGGCATGACAATGGGGGTTAGCGCATGAAGCGGCGACCCGCCGTGGCGGCGCGGCAGCCGTGCCCATAATGGGCCGTGAAGCATGCTTTGGCTTGGGCTTTCTTCGTTCTGGCCGTCCTTTTCCCCGCAGCCTCGTTCGCCCAGAACCTCGCCCGCACGGCTCATGTCAGGGTGTCCTCGAGCAGGCCTGAATTCCCACCCATCGGCGTCAACGACGGGAACATGGACACGTCGTGGAGCACCGCGCTCGATCAGGTGAAAGGGCAATGGCTGCAGTTCGATTGGGACAAGCCCCAGACCTTTTCGGGCATCGTGCTTTACCAGACTGGCCCTTGGACTCAGACCATCGAGGCGCAGATCCTGCGGGATGGGCAGTGGGTGACCGTCGGTTCGGCCGGGAGCCCGGCGTCGAAGCCTCCTCTAGACGCGGTCATCACGTTCAATCCGGTCACGACGACCTCGTTGCGCTTCCTTTTCGAAGGAGGAGCCGCATTCTATGAGGTCGAGGTCACCAACGATCCGAGCGTGATTCGTCGCGTGATGACCGAAGAAGTCCTGCCGCGGATAGACGTCGCCGGCGATATGCGCGGCCATCTGATCGGGACCTTCTCCGAGAACTCCGGCTCGGAGGGGATCGAGGGGGCGCTCGTCCGCGCCTCCGGCGCCGGCCATAACGGCGAATGGTCCAGCATCGCGCACTCGGGGCCAAACGGCTTCTTCAAGATCGACATTCCGTTCGGCATTACCGGCGCGATCACGCTCGAGGGTTCGAAAGGCGACAAACAGGCGACGCGCCAAATCGATGCGAGCGACCTCTCCTGGACTCTGACTCCGCCGCCGCTCCACGACCGGATCGATCTCGACGGAACATGGGATTGGGCGGATGCCGGAGGCTTGGGAGATCGCAGGACAAGTTCCGCCACAACTTGGCAGCCGGTGAAGGTTCCTGCGCATTGGGAAATGGAAGGGCTGGTCGCCGACAGCGGCAAGGCGGTCTACCGGCGCTTCTTCAAC
>DATJYD010000651.1:0-3804 GCA_035499755.1 Fimbriimonadaceae bacterium | reverse complement strand
CATTCAGAACGCGGCGATGGAGCCGGAGGTTGTCGCGCTCGCCCAGTTCCTGATTTCGCTCGGAGCACGGATCGAAGGCGCTGGAACCTCCCTGATCACGGTTCTCGGCGTCGAGCACTTGCACGGCCGAGGCTTCCGCATCCCGTCCGATCGCATGCAAGCGGCCACCTACCTCCTCGGCGGCGCGATTACCCGGGGCGACGTCACCGTTCGCGGGATTCTTCCCGGCGATCAGACCGCGGTCGTGAACAAGCTTCGCGAGGCCGGGGCCGAAGTCGAGGAAGGCGCCGACTGGGTGCGCGCGGGCGCCGTTCGGCGGCTGAAAGCGATCAAGGTCAAGACCATGCCGCATCCTGGGTTCCCGACCGATATGCAGCAGCCCATGGCTTCCGTGCTGTCGCTCGCTCAAGGCACAAGCATTGTCGAGGAAACGATCTACGAGTCGCGGACCGGGCACATTGGCGAACTGAACCGCATGGGCGCGAATATCCGGGTTGAAGGCCGAAGCGCAATCATCACCGGCGTCCCCGAGCTCCGGGGGGCGCACGTGGAAGCGAGCGACCTTCGCGCGGGCGCGGCCCTGGTTCTCGCCGGCCTCGCAGCCGAAGGCCAGACGAGTATCCGCAATGTCCACTTCATCGATCGGGGCTACGAGAACTTCGAGGAGAACCTTCGCTCGCTCGGCGCCGATATCGAGCGCGTCGCCGCGACGGATGCCGTGAATGGGTGAACGGGTGCGTGAGTGAATGGGCGGATGGGTTCAGTGCGACCGGTATCCAGTCGGCAAACCGCTCGATCCATCAGCCCATCAGCCCATCAGGCCATCAGCCCATCAGGCCATCATCCATGAACCGGATGAAGCTCGTACCGGAGATTGGGATCGACTTGGGGACTGCCAACATCCTGGTGTACCGGAGGGACAAGGGGCTTGTGCTCAACGAACCCGCGGTCGTCGCCGTCAGCAACAAGACCGGTAAGGTCCTGAAGATCGGCAACGGGGCCTACGAAATGCTCGGGCGGACCCCGGGAGCCATCAACGCCATCCGTCCCCTCAAGGACGGGGTGATCGCCGACTACGGAACGACGCTCAAGATCCTCCGCTTCGCGATCGACCGCTCATGCGGGGTCAAGCGCGTGTTTCGGCCGACCGCGATGATTTGCGTGCCGAGCGGCGTGACGAACGTCGAGCGTCGCGCGGTCATCCAAGCCGCCCGAGAAGCCGGCGCCGGCCTCGCGATGACGATCGAGGAACCGATGGCGGCGGCGATCGGCGCGGGACTCCCGTTTGCCGCCCCCGGCGCCAACATGGTAATCGCTTGTGGCGCCGGAACCACCGACATCGCGATCGTCTCGTTCGGCGGCATCGTGCTCTCGACCAGTCTGCGCATCGGCGGGAACAAGTTCGATGAGGCGATCATCCGCCATGTCCGCAACGTCTACAACCTCGTGATCGGCGAGATGACGGCGGAGGAGATCAAGATCAAGATCGGTTCGGTCTGGCCGATGGAGCAGGAAATGCGCCTCGAGGTCCGCGGGCGCGACCTCGTTGAGGGTCTGCCGAAGCTGGCCGAAGTGACGAGCGACGAGATTCGCGAGGCCTTGACGGAATCCGCGCTGCAGATCGCCGAGCGCCTCTGCTGGGCGCTCGAACAGACGCCGCCGGAACTGGCAGCGGATATCGTCGAGCGCGGGATCACCTTGACCGGCGGCACCGCGCTCCTCCGAGGCTTGGATAAACTGCTCCACAGCAAAACGGATCTGAAAGTGCGCGTAGCCGAAAACGCCATGACCTGCGTGGCGATCGGCACCGGTCGCGCACTCGACGAGTTGGAATTCATACGCAACAGCGGATCGGTGACCACAATATGAAGGCTCTCCTGTCTCTTGTCCTGATAATCGCCGCCGTTTCGGCGTTTGGCAAGGATGCCCCGGTGACTCGCTCCGAGGCTGCGTCGGTTTTCGCGAAGACCGACAAGGCAATGAACTCGGTCCTCCATTTCCGAAAAGCGCCGGCTCCATTTACCGCGGGCGCGGGAGTCGCCTCGCGCGGCCTGATTCTCGAGCACCTCTATGCGGTGTACGAGGCGTCCGTCCCTCTCTTCAAGTTCACCGCGCCTCCGTTCAAATCCGCGCCCGACGTTCTTGCCTTCAAGGGCGCCGAAAAGAACCTGGCCCTCAAAATGGAGGTCCTCGGGTTCATCGATCGCTATGGACCCTTGGCGACGTCGAAGGCGGACGGCCTGACTCCCCGCGAGTTCGGCGACACCGTCGGCTACTTCATGGCCCGCATCGCTGAGCTGACTCACACGCCGTCCGCGAAGTACAGCCCCTACCTGGCGCCTGGCTAAGGGCCGCGCCCATGTCCTTGAGGCCCAGTCGCGCGCGGGCAGTTTCAGCCGCGATGCTCTGACCCAGGCGCCCGCGCCAGCCCATACCCGTGCCGGGGGCTTTCAGCCCCCGCTCAGGCGAAGCCCGAGGATCTCGTCTCGTCCAGGGGAGCCCCGTTCAGGTGTAGGCGTCGAGACGGCAAAGCTAATACCTTATCTGGAGGTCAGTTTTCTGCCCCCTATGGATCAGTTCGATTACGAAATCGTGGCGAGTCAACACGAAGAGCTTCGACATGGTTTGCTGAGCATCAGCTCCACTGCCTCGGAGCGCGGAGATCACATCCTTCGTGGGAAATCCAGCTATCGAGATCACCTCGTCCCCCTCGACGCTCTTGGCCCCTTGCCAAGCCCAAGCCGAATAAAGAGGCCCCATGAACGCCTTGTCCCCAGCGATGCGAATGGGATAGGGGAGGAACTGGCTGAGCGCAAAGGACAGGTTCGCGTCTCCGACGAACCTCTCTAAATAGAGCTTCTTAGCGGGCATGTCGAGCAGTAGTCGGCGGCTACGAAAGTCGCTGAGGGCGATCAATCCGTCACCTCGCGTCCCGGGCGAAGGTGCGGCGACGATACCGACTGGCCACCATATTGTCCGGACTCCTCCGATCAGGACCTCTGGCACAAGCGTCGACATCCTTTTGCTGGCCCCCGCGTTGCTGTAGTCGGTGTCTTCGGTGCCTGGCCCGGCCGTGAGCCGCTCCAACTTGTCTCTCGTGAGTTCTCCTCTTGTGGCGCCCGTATCGAGCATGCCGAGAGAGAGAAGTCCTGACGGCGACTGAATTGGCAGACAGAAGCTGTCGCGGTACATTTCCAGGTCGACGGAGCCGATCGAAGGCTGCGCTCCCGGCCACGCGGGCAGAGCCCTCATCCATGCCGTCGCGGAGTCGGCGGATAGGCTTCCTCCAGCCCAGAAACTCACAGTGTCCTGCGTGTAGTCGAATCCGACGGCAAACTCCTTCAGAATATCCCGGCCGAGAAGGCACACTTTCGCAGTCCCCTTGCGGCTGGCCGACTCGTAGATTCCCTTGATCGCCGTCAGAACTGGAATGTCTCTCTGCTGCACGTACCTCTTGCCGAGCTTTACGCCTCCAACGGCCAAGGAGACAGAGACTTCTTCATCCGCCCCCGTGCCTAACACAATCGTCCGCAGGGAGCCCGTGTCGATCAACACGCACGCCTCCTGTCCATCGACCGTCCCGGGAGCAATGAACACACGTCCGTTGCACACGCAGCGGACCGAAACGGGCTCGACCCTCTGGGTGTCAGGGTGATCCAGGGGCCAACCGAAAGGGGCTGCGACCAACAGAAGAACTCCCGCTGCTGCGAATCTGCCGAAGTAAAGCCGTCGCATAGCTCATTGTGGTCTCCGAACCGGATCTTTGTGACCGCCAAAGACCAGCAAGTCGAGGGCGTCGTGCCC
>DATJYD010000650.1:0-2173 GCA_035499755.1 Fimbriimonadaceae bacterium | reverse complement strand
GAACTCGCCGCCCCAGATCGTGCCATCGGTTCCGTATCCGGTGCCATCCCAAACGATCGCGAGCGCCTCGTCGAGCCCGTTCTCGGCAAGGCAGGCGGCGGCATGGGCGACGTGGTGCTGGATCGGAATCAGAGGAAGGCCAAGCGATTCCGCGTACCGCGTCGAGGCGTAGTCGGGATGAAGGTCGTGGCAAACCGCGGTCGCCGAAAGTTCATGGAGGTCGCAAAGATCCTCGA
Source organism: Fimbriimonadaceae bacterium (assembly GCA_035499755.1). Classification (GTDB taxonomy): domain Bacteria; phylum Armatimonadota; class Fimbriimonadia; order Fimbriimonadales; family Fimbriimonadaceae; genus JAEVZK01. Next base: position 1,937 of record DATJYD010000650.1, on the reverse strand, counting down.
CCTCGGAGATCATCCGGTCGCGAGAGGCCGCATTGTCGAGATCGCCGACGTGCTGGCCGACGACGACGGCTCCTTCGAGCGACAACGCTACGGAGTTCTTGAGGTGCGCGCCAACGGCGATAAGGCCTGGCGTCGCGCCTTCCAGAGCGATGGGCAGGGGAGCATAGCCCCGCGCGCGGCGCAGAACCGTTGGCCGATCCAGCATGACCCGAGCGACAGAGTCGTCGACCGGCCGGGCAATCGGCCGGTCATGGACGAGGAGAGCGTCGGCGATACCGTGGAAACGGAGCACCGCTTCCGTCTCATCCGTGCAGATCGGCTCTTCGCTCAGATTGCCGCTCGTCGCCACGAGAGGGAAACCGAGTTCCTCCATCAGGAGGTGGTGCAACGGCGAATAGGGAAGCATGAGGCCCAGATTGGGGTTTTCCGGGGCGATCGCCGGTGCGACCCGATCTCCCTTGCTTCTCGCGAGCACGATCGGCGCTTCCGGGGACCGCAGGAGCCGCTCCTCGGCCGGAGCGAGATGGGCGATCTGACGGGCGGCCTCGAGCGAAGGAACCATGACCGCCAGCGGCTTCGCGAACCGTCGCTTGCGTTCGCGGAGCCGGCTTACCGCTACCTCGTTGCGGGCGTCGACCATGAGGTGGAAGCCGCCAATGCCTTTCAGGGCGAGGATCGCGCCGTTGCGCAGCATTTCGGCCGCCTGGAGCAGGGCGTCGCCCCGGGCCGCGACGACCCGTCCGGGAGGATCCCAGAGTTCGATCTGGGGCCCGCAGACCGGGCAGGCGATCGGCTGGGCATGAAAGCGGCGGTCACGCGGGTCCTCGTACTCCGCGCGGCAGGCCTCGCACATCGCGAACTCGCGCATCGTCGTGTTCGGGCGGTCGTAGGGAAGGCGGAGGAGAATGCTGTACCGCGGACCGCAGTGGGTGCAGTTGATGAACGGATAGCGATAGCGCCGGTCGTTGGAATCGCTCATCTCCGCCAGGCACTTGGGACAGGTCGCGATGTCCGGCAGCATCGTGGCGGTTTTGGATCCGCCCTCCTGGCTTGGCTTGATGGAGAATTCGCGGAAATGCCGGATCTCCTTGATTTGAGTCTCCAGGCCGGCGACGAACCCGGGACTCGGGAGCTCCTCGGGAAGGCGGGCGAGGAATCGATCGAGGTCTTTCGGCGATCCTTCGATCTCGATCTCAGCCCCTTGGGCCGAGTTCGTTACGTACCCCTTTAGGCCGAGCTCTGTTGCCAAGCCGAAAACGAACGGCCGGAAACCAACTCCTTGGACCAAGCCTCGCACTTGGATCCGCAGCGATTGCTCCCTCAATCCGCCACCTCGATCTCCGCGACATCGAGCTCTCGGCCCGAGAGAATGGTCGATGACGGCACGCCGCAATGGGGGCAGAAGAAGACGGGTCCTTCCGGGCGAAACTCGCGATCGCACGCGTCGCACCGGCAGAGTGCAGGGACGCGCTCGATCTCCAACATGGCTCCCTCCGCGATCGTCCCTTTGGTGACGACGTCGAATCCGAACGCAAGCGCATCGGGAACCGCCCCGGAGTATTCGCCGACTCGCAGCTTCAGCCTCACCACGCGTTCGGCGCCCGAACGCCTTGCGGCATCGACCGCAATGTCGACGGCTTGGGTGATGATTCCGACTTCGTGCACCGGCCTGAGTCTATCTGCGGGGCGCCTATCCCCGTTGACAGGGATTTGCCCGACAATGCGAACGGCTAAGTGAGAGACCGCTTGTCATCCTGGGAACTCGTGCCAGAGCCGAGGAACGAGGCGTCGGAACGGTGGAGAGGGATCTCCTTGTAGTCGGGTTCTGCTGGTAGCCCACAGGCACTCCGTTGAGTAGAGCGCGACACCGATTAGGTCCCTCCACCCAAACCTGCGCTCATCCATCGTCCGGTTCGGATTCCAAGGATGACTCGGTC
>DATJYD010000649.1:0-2821 GCA_035499755.1 Fimbriimonadaceae bacterium | reverse complement strand
CAAGACGGCGGACGTGAGGGCAACCACGGTGACCCTGCATCACGGCGGGAGCGGGATCGAGCCCCACGCGATCAATGCTCCGGGCGGACACGACTACATCGGCGACCTCCCGAAGTTCCGGGCTCTGGAAGCGCAGCAGGCGACGGCCGGGGTGCCCGCGCAGCCCATTTGGAAGCGATCGATGGAGGCGTCGAGCTTCGCCTTGGCGCGTGCGGCGGGTTCGGCAGGCGCGGCAAAAATAGCGGGCGGGTACGGCTCTCTCGACGCCGGGATTCGGGCTCTGCCTTCCGTTCCCGGTCTGCCTCCAAATTCGATATGGGGAGCAGCCGATCGCGGATTTCGTTCGGCGGGCCGCTCCATGCTGGATGCCGGGGCGAGCCTCGGCGCCTCGGTCGACGCCCGGTTCGCAGCCGAATCCGGAATCCCCGGCCCGGCCGGGTCCGCAGTCTATGCGGCGGCAAATGCGATCGGGACTCCCAGCGGGGATGCGGCGGCCGCGAACGGCGCCGCGGCTTCGGTTATGCGCAAGGCGACCGGTTTGGCGCCCGACGAGGAAGAGGTAGGAAGGACCCTCGGGAAGCTGAGCTCGCCCGGACATCCAGTTTCGACTGAAGTCGCCGCCCGCCTCTCACCTTTTGTCGGGTTTGACGCCTCCTATGCACGTGTGCACGCCGATCCGGAAGCCGGCGCCGCCGCGAACCGGCTGCATGCCGAAGCATTTGCAACGGGAAGAGATATCTACTTCGCGCCCGGAAACTACGAGCCGTCGAGTCCCAAGGGACTGTCGCTTCTCGCTCATGAGCTGACCCACGTCGCCCAGCAGTCGGGAACGCCACTGACCGGGCTGCAGCACTCCCGCCCAATGGGATCCGCGAGCGATCGCATGGAAGCCGAAGCAAGAACCGTGGCATCCAACGTGCTGATGAACTTCGCATCTCCGAACGCGATTCACGTGGAGCAGTTTTCCCGCGTCTACGAGGCAGCCGAGGGGATCGGTTCTCAGGATTCGCTCCGTCTCGACCGGATCAGCGAGACCGCCCTGAAGAAGGCGCAGGCTCTGCTCGGAGCCGCAAGCGGGCAACTGGAGCTCGTGGAAGTCACCATCGAGATCGACCTTGGCCGAATGAGCGACGACGAGGCCGCCTCCCTCTGGGCGGAGGCGATCGTCGCTGAAGTTAACCGGAAACCCCTTCAGTCGAGACTCGCCGCACCCGTGCCGTCGATGCTCCAGAAGGCGCCCGCCACACCGCCGCCCGGCGCTCCCGATGCTGCCGCGCAGCCTCAGAAGCCAAATCCGACGATGATGCAGGCGATGCGCGTTCTGATGACGCCGGACGTCGACTACATCATCGATCTTCTCAAGAACGACAAGTTTCCCGACGAATACATCCTGCGGCTCTTCGTTAAGTGGAGAGACATGGACGAGCAGTACTTCGAGGAAACGGGATACAAGGGCACGGCCTACCTCGACGCGTTCTGCCAGATGCTCTTCAACCACACCTGGGATCAAGGCGGATACTTTGCCACGCGTTGGACGAACGGCTTCGACGAAATCTACTACCAGATGGATAGCAGTTCGGGGGTCGTCCTGAGGGAGATCCTGAAGGAGAGCAAGAACTGGGCGGGAGGACCGACGATGGAGAAGCCGGAGAGCGTCTGGTCCTACGTCGGCAAGCGCGAGGCGTACGCCGGACTTACCATGGTCAAGCACCTGAGCACGGGGCTGTCCGGAGTCTTCGACGCCGGTTCGTGGCTGGGCCAGAAGATGACGGGCCGATCTTGGGACTTCAAGCTGGGCGACTGGGTAGGGAAGCGCTGGGACGTGATGCTGGACGCGTCCGCCGATGCGATGGGTATCGACCCCAACGAGAAGACGATCGGCAACTTCACGCTCAAGAACGTGTCCGACTTCGGAGGGGCCGTGATAAGCGGCTTGACAATGGCGGGGGCCCTGGGGCCGGAAGCCGGGGCCGGGGCCGACGCCAAGGCCGCCGCTGCGATTCTCGGCGCGACCCAGGCCGGGATGGCGGCGGAGGGTCTTTACGACAAGGTGAAGGCGCTTCGCGAGCATGGGGGTCCGAACGGAGGGCCGATGAGCTGGAGCGATATCATGAAGGAGCCGACGGTGTGGGTGGACGTCGTCGGCGTCGTTGCCAGTTCGGTCGGCGCGGCGGGCGGGTTCGCGCAGGAGGGTTCGCAACTTGCCAAGACTTTGACCAATTTGGGCCACGGAGCCACCGGGGTTCAGCTCGCGACGCTCGGGACCGCGATCTATCTCACCAAGACCAGCGACATGCCCGACAACCAAAAGGCGACCCAGATCGCCGACCTGCTCGGGACATTCCTCGTTACGGGCGTCGCCGCCGTGAACGGGAAGTACGGCAAGAAGTTCGAGGACGCCTGGAGCAAAGGGGTCAGCCAGCAAGCGCCGCCAGGCGCGCCCGCGCCCGCGCCGACCGACTCGCAGCCGCCCCAGGAGCCGACGAAACCAGCGGACGAGGAGAAGACTCCGGACGCGGTCGATTTGGCCGGCGCCGGTGTCGCAGTTGCGGCAGGAGGAGGGGCCGGAGGGCCGGAGGGCAAGACTCCCGCAGAGATCCAGAAGCAGCAGGAGATCGACGCCGCCTACGCTCAGAAGGAAGCCCAACAGGCCGCCGAAAGGAAGGCCCAGGAAGACGAAGCGTACAAGCAGCGGAAGGCGGATCGCGACGTCGAGCAGCCCGAACGAAAGGCGAGCTACGAGGGCGAAAAGGCGAAACCCGAAGACGCCTACGAGACCCCGGATGGGCCGTCGAAGGACGAGACCGCGGCCGCCGCTGCC
>DATJYD010000648.1:0-2505 GCA_035499755.1 Fimbriimonadaceae bacterium | reverse complement strand
ATGACCGCGAACCCTCTTCATAATACGTCGCTGTGGAACGCTAGGTCCGCGCGCCTCCGATGACACGGCCCACGTCCTGATAACCACTGCCTGCTAGGCAATACGGTCGCAGTCAACGATTCCCTACCCCTTCTCCAGCTTCAGGTAGTCGAGTCCGAACATGTGGCGCTTCTCGGCCGCGTCGTTCGCGCCCGCGATCTCGACCGTAAAGTGCGAGTCGCCGGCCGGAAGATCGATCGTGCCGAGGTCGACCATCTTCCAGGTCAGGTCCTTGGAATAGAAGTCGACCGTCTTCGCCGGGCCGCCGTTGATCGAGAGCTTCTGGATCCCGTAATCGTGGGCGAAGCAGAAGTGGCCGACCACCTTGTACTTGCCCGCCTTCTTCACGGGCAGCACGAGATCCAGCTTGTCGCCAGGATTCCCGTCCCGCCACCAAAGTTGCTTCTCCCCGGAGCAGTCCCAGAAGCCGTCCTGCACTTCGGTCGTTCCGCCCGTCTTGGAGGCGATCTGCATCGTCTCGCCCTCGATCGCGTCCTTCACCGGCGCGGGCGGCTGGACGTCGTAGATCACGAGTAGCTTGGGATCGATCGGCTTCGGCGGCGTCCCGCCCGGCTTCTCGTAATAGTAAATCGTGTGGACGTAGGTCGCGACCACGTCCGCCCAGTGCCACATTTCGAGGTCGAAGCGGAAGTTCTTCTCGAAGTGGATGCAATCCATGATGTGGTAGCGCTCGACGAAGTCCTGCCCGAACGAGCCCGGACTCGTCACGTGCGGCTGGGCATGGAACGGCTCCTCGAAGAACTCGGGATCGCCCCAGGCGTAGCCGTAGTAGTCCTCGGTCCCGGTGCCGAAACTGCTCGGGAAGGTCTGGTCGTCGAAGTAGATCTTCTCGTCGCCCTCGCCCCACCAGTCGATGCTCGGGTTGCTGACGTGCATGTTGTCGCCGACGAAGACGCCCTCGCCGGTCGTAGTGAGGAAGTTCATGTCGCGCATCGGCCGCGTGCGCGCATGCTCGCCAGTCCACTGGGCTTTGAAATGGTAGCTCGTCGGATCCCATTTGTAGTTGAAGGTCTCCGCGAACCAGCGCATGTCCACTCGCGCCTTGCCGGTGTTGTGGAAGCTGATCGTCGCCGTCTTCTCGTACGGCATCACGAAGCGGCAGATCATCGCGCCGCTCTCGTCGACTTGCATCGGGAAGGTGTGGTAGGGATTGATCCCGGGCGCGGTGCCGAAGAAGTCGCCCAGCGGCACTTCCACGCAATGCTCGCCGTCGAAGCTCATGTCGAGGACGACTTGCCGCAGGATGTTATGGAGTTGACGGGGGTCGTCGAACGGGTCGGTCGCGGCCAGCTTCTCGGTATGGATCTGGACATAGAAGAAGGTGACCGCTTTCGGCCCCGGCGGGAGCTTGTTCGTGGAGGTGCCTCCCGGCTTGAGCTGAACGTCCCTGTAGTCGGGCAGGTAGCCGGGCGTGTAGGGATGGAGGAGAAGGTTGCCGACCCGGTCGATCTCGTCGGAGTCGATGTTGTTGGGATCGAACGTGGTGACGTCGGTGCCAGGGGCATAGGTGCGGTAGCCGACGTGATAGTAAAGATGCGCGGCCCCGTCGTTGTCGGTGTCGTCGACGGTGATCTTCAGGGACTTGGCATAGCAGAGCGGATAGTAGAAGTCCCAGCCTCGCGCCGCCTCATAGGCGAAGGGCGCCTTGAACGGCGGCACGCTGCCTCCGAGCAGATCGGCGGTCTTTTCGACGAAGCGCGGAGTCTCCTCCCCGTCGAAGTAGAAGCGAAGGGTGCCCGCCGGGTTCGCCGACCAGATGCGGACGACCGCGCCGGGGCCGGTGAGATCGGCCATGACGCGCTCCTTGCGGCCGTCGCGCTCCTCGACCCGGATGAACTGCCCGGCGTCGCCGTTGGCGAACCACTCGGGAGTTCCCGGCTTTTTGCTCGCGCGGTCATAGCTCGTCGCCTCCGCCGTCGTGTAGTAGGGGTTGGGGCGGCGGGTGAGGCGTCCAAGCTCGACGGTTTCGTCGAGAATCGAGTTCGACGTCACCTGGGCGAAGACGGCCGGGACGAGAAAGAAGGCAAGCAGTGCGATCGCTCCACGCATTTCGCAGGTTTACCCGCAAGGCGACGGCGGCCGTGGTTTCCCTTGGCTACGACTCAGGGGGACGAGCCTGGATCCTTGGCGAGGGGTTCACAAGTGCCCGTAGTGTGCCGGCTATGGCGAGACCCGAGGTCGTTCGCTTCGGACCTCGCGCGGCTCGGTTCTCCGCTCAGGATGACGCGAGTCATCCGCTCACTCTCTCAACCCTAACCACCCCTGCCTGGGACGGCGATGCCAATCGGACGGGCGCTCCGGCCTCCATAAGCTGCTGGCCTGAGAATGTTCCGCTCGGCACGGCCACGCCATCCAGCGAGACGAGCCGGTAGTGCGCGACGGGATCCAAGCCGCGCAGCTTCAGCACGATGGAATCCTCCGGGGCCTTGCTCCGCCGGAATGCCA
>DATJYD010000647.1:0-2982 GCA_035499755.1 Fimbriimonadaceae bacterium | reverse complement strand
TCCTCATCGACCTTGGCGTACACGATTTCGACTGGCTGCGTTGGACTCTCGGCGAGGTGAAGCACCTCTACTCCCGCTCCGTCGGGGCGAAGACCGGGCAGGGGCTCGATTATGCGCTGACCACCTTGACCTTCGACAGCGGCTGCGTCGCTCACGCGGAGACGACCTGGATGGACCCGGGCGGCAGCCGGGCGACCTACGAGGTCTGCGGCGACAAGGGCATGATCCAGTTCGATACCAGGAATGCGGCTACCCTGCGGACGACGATTTCGGGCAAAGGGATGGCGGCAGAAGCGCCTCTCGCCGGGACCGACGACCCGTACTATAGCCAGCTTCGCACCTTCGTCGATGCGGTCACGAAAAGCGAGACGCCGCCGGTCACCGGCCACGACGCGTTGATGGCACTCGCGATCGCCCTCGCCGCCCGCGAAAGCGCCCAGACCGACAAGGTCGTCGCTCCCGCCCGGCAGTTCTAGCCCAAACCATCGGTTTCTCGGGGTCAACTCCGTGCCGGCCTGAATCGTCATTCTGGGGGTGCCTACGGTGATGATGAATAATCCCGGCAGGCGGCTCGAGCGGCGTGGGCACCGGTCGTGGAATCAAGTACAATAGGCGGTCGCGGGGCGTGGCGCAGCTTGGTAGCGCGCTTGCTTTGGGAGCAAGAGGCCCCCGGTTCGAATCCGGGCGCCCCGACCACTCCTCCTCTCAGTACCCGTAGGCGCCGTTGTGAGCGTCCTCGATATAACGAGCCAGGAGATCCACGCTTGCCTGCACGTCGCCGCTGTGCACGGTTTCGTTGACCGTATGCACGTACCGGCAGGGCACCGAGAGCGTAAAGGCCGGGATGCCTCCGTGAAGGCGCTGCACTCCGCCCGCGTCGGTCCCACCCATAGGCAGGATTTCGATCTGATGCTTGATCCCGTGCTTTTCGGCAAGGTCACGGAAGTGCCGGACGACCTTCGGATGGCAAAGCAACGAGCTGTCCATGAGCTTGATCGCGGTCCCATCGCCCAGCTTCGTGATCTGGTCCTGGTCGGGAATGCCAGGAATGTCGTTGGCGAGGGTGACGTCGACCGCGACGACGATGTCCGGGGCGATCGCCGACCCGGCCGCGGCCGCGCCTCTCAGCCCTACTTCCTCCTGAACGGTCGCCACCGCGTGCACTTCGACCTCGTTCGACTTCGCCGCCTTGACCGCTTCGATCATCACGTACACGGCAACCCGGTCGTCCATGCACTTGCAGCTAAACAGCGGCCCGACTTCCAGCATCTGCCGGTCCATCGTCACCATATCGCCCAGCTTGACCTTGGCTTTCGCTTCCTCACCGGTGAGCCCCATGTCGATGAAGAATCCGTCGATCTCGGGCTTCTTGCTCGCCTCCGCGTCGGTCAGAAGATGGCGCGGCTTGGTGCTGAAGTTGAGCAGTCCGCTCACCATTCCCGACTCCGTGTGGACCTTGACCCGCTGAGAGAACATCTGCCGAGGGTCCCAACCGCCGAGGGGCTGGATTCTCGCGAAGCCCTTGTCGTCGACGAACTTGACGATGAAACCGATCTCGTCCATGTGGGCGGCAATCATCAACTTCTTCGGGTTGTTCCCTTTGCCCTTCTTCACGCAGTGAACGCTGCCCATTCGGTCCACGCTTATATCGCAGATCCCTTTCAGCTCGTTCTGAACGATCTTCCGGATCGCATCTTCCTGGCCGGGCACGCCGTGGGCTTCGGTGAGTCGTCGAAGAAGGTCGGTATTCATCATCCGCGTTTTACCCGTCTTCGTGGCCGCTCCTCAGGACCCCGGGTCAAGCCCTGATCCGGCGGCCCGCCGTACCGGCAGCAGTTCCCGTGAATGCGCCAGACGGCGGCTGGGGCCGGGAGGGGTTCGCCTAGCACTATTAGGAGGCAACATGCAACGAAACGCCCTCCTAGCCCGAATGATCAGCCACGGATTCGCCGCGCGCCACGGGGCGTGGTGGGACAGCGCCACTCGTCAATAGTGCGGGCTAGAATCAATGCGGTTTAGTTTGGGGCGGCCGGTCGTCGAATCGGTTCCGGCTCCGAGGCGGTGGATCTCGGTGGATTCGGTGGTTCGGTCTCCTTGAGTAAACAGCATTGGAGCTAGAATCGTGGACACGCAGTCATTTGGCCCTCGGCAGTAAACTGGCCTCGCATCCATGAGCGAGATCACCGTCCGCCCTTACGAGCCCCGAGACCAGGAGCAGACCTGGCATGTCCGCGCAATGACCTATAACGACGGGCGCCCGATCCCAGTCGAAGAGCAGGTCTACAAGACGGCCACCCCGTTCGTCGGCGAGGTCGACGGCAAGATCGTCGGCACCTTCGTGATCATGGACATGACGGTCTCCCGGGGCGTCCAGGCGGCTTGGAAGACAGGAGGAATCGCGGGGGTCGCGGTTCTCCCCGAAGCGAGACAATCCGGAGTTGGGAGCGCGATGATGCGCTGGTCCCTCCGCTACATGCGCGACCACGGCTACACCCTCGCCGCTCTCTATCCCTTTCGCCAGAGCTACTACCGCCGGTTCGGTTACGAGACCTGTGGACTGAGGGTGAAAGTCACGTGTCCCAACTCGCGACTGCCCAAGATCCGGGCCGAACTGCCGCTTCGGATGCTGACCCCTGAGCAGCACGGCGAGATTCGAGGCTGCTACGACGCCTTCGCGAAGGCCCGCGCCGGCATGAATCTGCGAGAGCCGTTTCACTGGGACCGAGTGATCGGCAACCGGACCACCGTCTACGCGGCCGGAAGCCCCGTCGAGGCGTACGCCCTGGTCGAGCATGACTGGCAGTTCTGGATCGACCAGCCGATCTCGGAGATCGCCTGGACGACCGTGCGCGGCTATGAGGCGCTCCTGTCCCTGTTCGGCTCGATCGGCATCAACAAGAGCTCGGTGAGTTGGTGCGAGCCTGCCGACGGCCTGATGCTGGCGCGTTACGACGATCAAGGCGTCACCTACGAATCCGAGAA
>DATJYD010000646.1:0-4541 GCA_035499755.1 Fimbriimonadaceae bacterium | reverse complement strand
TCCCGCGAGGTCGTTCTCAACCCCTTGCCGAACCGATCCAGTCCGCGCCCGCCAAGCACGATCCCTGCGCTCGAGGCGATCCCAACGATCGGCTTACCCAGGGCGCTCAGCGCGTACCCGATCTTGATGTAAGGCACGCGCTTCCCGGATTGGTCGGAATGCCAGCCGGATAGCCCTTTCATGAAGCTGACGATCGCTTCGGCGAACCCCTCGATCATGCCGAGCGATGCGACGGATGCCCGCACTACCGAAGTCACGAAGATGGGGATGACGGGATAGACCATCTCGGACGCGACGTCCGCGAACAGGCTGACCCAGCCGAGGATCCATACGCGCTTGGGGAGGGGCTTCACTAAGGGTGATTATACGTAGCGCGCGAATGGGTCTCAGTGGGTAAAGCGTGGGACGGGACGAACCAATCGCCGAACCGAAGGCAGAAAGGGATAGGCTGAATATGCGCGAGTGCTTCAAATTGACATCCGGAGGCAGTCGCCGCGATCGCGAGTGCAAAGATGAAGAAACAGAGTCTGATCCACACATTCGAGCGTTGGCGGGCATCGCGCTTCGATCTCTTGCGCCAGATCGAGCGGCTCAGAAATGAGAACCAGCGACTGCTGGAACGGGTTGCAGCGCTCCAGCAAGCCAAAGATCAGGCGGAAAGGCATGCGGAGGACCGCCGGCGGGAGAAAGAGGCCCTCCGGTCTCGGTTGGCGGCTGACAAGAAGGCTTCGGAGTCTCGTGAGAACCTGATGGAGCAACTTGGAGCCAAGATCACCGAGCTCCGCGAGGAGAACGACGAGCTTCGGCGAGGCGCAAAGGGGCGTCGAGGTTAACGGCAATACCGGTCGGTTTGTAACGCAACAGGGTGCGCGGATTCATCCGCGCTTTCAACTGCGCGACTGGTCGCGGCTGCCGCGCGATTTGCTGAACGGCTGGGGCTAATGGACGGCCAAAGGCCGTCCGGGCCGCACGCGGAACTTCGGACCTCGCCGACGAGTCCCAAACTCCGAGGCTGAAGGAGCCGTCTGCATCTCCTCGACGACAAAACTCGGATTGCAGGGTCTAGGGCAGGCTCCAAAGCAATACGCAGGAGTTAACATGAAATCCTTCCTATCGATCGCTGCCGCGGTGATGGTGGCGGGTTGCGGCAGCCCCGCGATCTCCCGCTCTGGCGGAGGCAGTTCGCCGACTGAAACGACCACGAGCACAGTCAAGCGGCAGAACATCGTCGGCTACGTCTTCTTCAATGGCAAGCTGGTGATTCCGCCGGCGGCGCAGGCTACGGCCTACTCGCCCTACGACACCCCGATCGTCTCCGTTCTGACCAGTGTCGGCAAACACGTCGAGCGCGGCGACACGATCGTCAAGCTGTCGATACCGGGAGCCGACTCGGCCACAACGGCTGCGAAAGAGAGCACATCGGCGGCCGCCCAGAACTACGCAGCGGCGAAGTCGGCGGCTTCGGCGCCCGTCAAACAAGCCGAGCAAGCTCTCGAACAGGCGAAGGCGAACGAGAAAGCGGCAGAGGATACGGTGGCAGCCGGAGGCACCGCCGACGTCGAAGGCGCCACGCAGGCGCGCGAAGCCGCCGAAGCCGCCCTTCAACAGGCTCAACAGCAGATGAACCAGAGCGTCGAGCCCTCCAAAGAGAGCTTGAACGAGTCCGCTGCGGAGTTGGCGGCGGTTAGAGCCGACGCCCGGAAAGGCCTCGTGCGCGCTCCTATCTCCGGAATGGTGGTCTCGCTGAATGCGAGCCCAGGAACCGATGCCTCTGCGGGCAAGCCGCTCGCTACGATCGTCAACTACCGCGCCGTGCAGATCCAGGCGATCGTTCCACCCGAATTGAAGTCGGTCGTGACTCCCGACGCGAAGGTCATCGTCGCCTTCGCCGGCCCCAATTGGGCGCCGGTCAACGGGCGAGTGGAGAAAGTCACGGTGATGCCCCCGTCCGCGGGCCAGGCGAGTCCCGGGTATCTGGCCGTCATTCGGATCGAGGACCCGGATTCGATCACGCAGCCGAGCCTGAGTATCGAGCGGGTCGGCGTGCGGACCGGATACGTGGAGAACGCGATCGCCGTTCCCGTGGGCGCGGTAACGACCCAGAATGGTCAAACCACGGTCGCAGTCCAGCAGGGCGACAAGTGGGTTTCGACGCCGGTTCAGACGGGAATCAGCGACGGTGCGGTCGTGGAGATCAAGTCCGGCTTGACCGAAGGTCAGACGGTGCGAGTCGTCAACCAGCCATTGGATTCGACGGAGACCGGGTAGTCGCTTTCCCCGTCTCTTGCCACAGTCCAACGGCCCCTAGCCTCGGGATTACGGCCTTCGAGCGGAGCGCGATCCGATCGTGGGTCAGACACGGGAGAAGTCGATCTGCTCATTCGGAAGATCCAGGAGCTCCGTAGGCACGCCGAAGACGCCGAACCCTCCTTTGGCATTCGGCGTCTTCTGCGGTTCCTCAGGAATTCCGAGCTCAGCGTCCTGGGTCGGACAAGCCCGGCGGCTGCGGAGCCGCGTTCGAGTGGTCGCCCTTACCCGGGCCACTTCCAGTCGCGGATCTCGGGCAGGTCCACTCCGTTCGCGGCGATGTACTCCTTGTGCTCGACCAGCTTGTCCTGCATTTCCTGCTTCAGATGGTCGCCGCGGCCGCGTAGCTGGGGCAAGCGGACGATCGCATCCTGGACGAGGTGGAACCGGTCCAGATCGTTTAGAACCGTCATGTCGAAGGCGGTCGTGATGGTGCCCTCTTCCTTGTAGCCCCGCACGTGCAGGTTCGCATGGTTCGTCCGGCGGTAGGTGAGGCGGTGAATCAGCCAGGGGTAGCCGTGGAAGGCGAAGATGACCGGCTTGTCGCGCGTGAACAACGAGTCGAAGTCGCCGTCGCTGAGACCGTGCGGGTGCTCGCTCGCCGGCTGGAGTTTCATGAGATCGACCACGTTGACGACCCGGATCTTCAGGTCGGGCAACGCATTGCGAAGGATCGAGGAGGCGGCAAGGGTCTCCAGCGTGGGCACGTCGCCGCTGCAGGCCATGACAATGTCCGGCTCGAAGCCGCTGTCGTTGCTCGCCCATTCCCAAATCCCGATGCCTTCCGTGCAGTGGCGCACCGCATCCTCGATCGAAAGCCATTGCGGAGCGGGATGCTTGCCGGCAACGACGACGTTCACGTAGTGTCGGCTGCGAAGGCAGTGGTCCATCACCGAGAGCAGGCAGTTCGCGTCGGGCGGCAGGTAGACGCGAACGATCTCCGCCTTCTTGTTCACGACGTGGTCGATGAAGCCGGGGTCCTGATGGGTGAATCCGTTATGGTCTTGCCGCCACACGTGGGAGGCGAGAATGTAGTTCAGAGAGGCGATCTTGCGCCGCCACGGAAGATGCGCGGTCACCTTCAGCCACTTCGCATGCTGGTTGAACATCGAGTCGACGATATGAATGAAGGCTTCGTAGCAGTTGAAGACGCCGTGCCGGCCGGTGAGGAGATAGCCTTCAAGCCAGCCTTCGCACAGGTTCTCGCTAAGCACTTCGATGACGCGCCCATCGCGCGCGAGGAACTGGTCGACGGGAATCTCCAGACCCTCCCACTGGCGGTTCGTGGCTTCGAAAACCGCGTCGAGCCGATTGGAGACTGTCTCGTCGGGCCCGAAGACGCGGAAGTTTCGCTGATCCTCGTTTTTGCGGATGACCTCTCGCAGGAATCGTCCGAGCACGCGCGTGTCCTCGGCTTCCGCGCCGCCAGGAGCGGGAACGTCGACCGCAAAGTCGCGGAAGTCGGGCATGCGCAGGTCCTTCAGAAGAAGGCCACCGTTCGCGTGAGGATTCGCGCCCATTCGCCGCTCGCCTTTCGGCGCCAACTCGGCCAGCTCGGGCTTGAGCTTGCCGGACTCGTCGAACAACTCCTCAGGGCGGTAACCTCGAAGCCAAGCCTCGAGCTGCTTCAGGTGCTCCGGGTTCTTGGCCGGATCGGAGAGGGGGACTTGGTGGGCACGGAAGGTGCCTTCTACCGGCTGGCCGTCGACTTCCTTCGGTCCGGTCCAACCCTTGGGGCTCCGGAGGATGATCATCGGCCAGATTGGACGCTCGGAGGTCTTGCCGCTGCGAGCGTCGCGCTGGATCTCCTGGATGCGGCCGATGGCCCGGTCGAGAGCCGCCGCCATCGCGTAGTGCATTGGCATGGGATCCTCGCCCCCGACTTGGTCGTTCCCGCCGACCACGATGGGAGCCCAGCCGCAGCCTTCCAGGAGGCTCCGTAGTTCGCCTTCGGGGATTCGGGCGAGAACGGTCGGATTCGCGATCTTGTAACCGTTCAGGTGCAGGATCGGGAGCACCATGCCGTCGCGACCGGGATTGAGAAACTTGTTCGAGTGCCAGGCGGTTGCAAGCGGTCCCGTTTCCGCTTCGCCGTCGCCTACCACCGCCGCGACGATGAGATCGGGGTTGTCGAACGCCGCACCATAGGCGTGCGAGAGGGCATAACCCAACTCGCCTCCCTCGTGGATGGAGCCGGGAGTCTCCGGAGTCATGTGGCTGCCGATGTGTCCAGG
>DATJYD010000645.1:0-2858 GCA_035499755.1 Fimbriimonadaceae bacterium | reverse complement strand
CACAATTTCCCCGGGTGACGCGACGACCCGGCAAGCGGCGGCATCGCGGCGAAGCCTCGCGTTGAAGCTCCACTCTCGAATGATGCTGTGCCAGCCCAACCCGGCAACGATTACGAGGGGAATGCCGATCAAAAGGCGCAACCGCTGATGGGGATCCAGCCCGGCCCCTACCGAACTGAGCGCGAATGCGGTGCAATAGGCGAGGAAACAGCCCGCGAAACTGCGCCGATGCCGTGAGGAGAGCTTGCGGAGTTCCTCCGCTTCTTCAGCGCTGAGTTGCCGTTCGTTCACCATGCCGCCGGCGGTTGCTTCGATCAGGCGGGGGAAAGTCAGGGCCGACTTCGCAACGGGGCGCTCCGCAACCTCATTGATGCGGATGCGAACCACGGGTCTCAGATCCTCGCCAACCAGAGAGCCGGACCCAGGGAGAATGAGAACGCGGTTATCGTCCCTGGCATATTCCTCGATTCCGCCGTCGGCCAAATCGCTACGCAAGGCACGGACAATCCGCCTCGAATCGATGGCGATAAGCGATAGGGCGACGCAAGCCGGAAACGTCAGGAGCCCAGCCCACTCGCCTTCCGGGTAAGCCATCAGCATCAGGGAGGCGAGGAGGCAGATCGCAGCCGAGGGCCAAGCCAGCCAAACAACGGCTCGACGCCGCCTGAGGCGGATCTTTAGAAGGCCAATCTCAGCCGACGAGAGCCCACGCCTCGACAGGAACTGGTAGTCGCCGGCCCAACGTGCCATCGAACACCAGACGGCCCAGCGGGGGGGTGGTGTTTCATTTCATGCCTCACGGGTCTCTGCGGGGACGAGAGCAGGGCTCTGGGTCTCGCCACCGCCCCATTTGGGCGTTCGTGGCGAATCTCCCCGCTCTTCCGAAAACCTACGGTCTGAACGTGACCCTGGGTCAGTTGGCTAGGCCGTCTTGCGCAAGCGCGCTTTAGGGAGGAGGAGGGTTCCTTGTTTGATCGTCGAGCTTTCGGTAACGATCTAGGGTGTCCTTGAGCGGCTTGAGCCACTGCTCCGGAAGTTGGTCGTACTTTATCGCCTCGGACCCTGCCAAGGCACTCTCCGACAACTGGAAGGTCTCCGAGAGTCGGGGCGTATACCGAAAAGCGAATGTGAAGGTGCGCCTCCACCCCGGAATCATCGCGCTCTCCGCGATGTTCTGAAAGCCGGCCCCCGGCTCGAGAAACTCCCCGTGCTCCTGCTGAGACAGGATGTATCCGATGCTGGCGCAGTCGTCCATTCTCCGGCGGCCATCCAGGCTAATGACCAGCGCGCTCGGCTCAACGGCCAGGCTGAGTCTAAGCAGCGCGTCGTCGGGAATGCCGTTGACCAGTGCATAAGTGGGCTCTTTCTCCAGAAACGACTCCACCCGGATCCTGCCCGTCGCACGAAACTCCGCGCGGAGGCTTTCCTGCTCCGCCGGGGTCAGGTCAAAGCGAAGCATTAAGTCGTCGGAGCTGTAGATCCAGTGCTCAAGGAGTTCCTTCTGCTCGGGAGTAAGGCTGCCGTAGATGAGGCCGTTCTGGGCCATGCGCTGCCTCTGAGCCTGGGTAAGAAGGCCGTAGAACTTCAGTTTCGAGCGGTCACCCCTTGCGTCGGAGCCGACCGTCGTGGGGGTCTCGTCTCCGTAGTCGCAGCCATTCCAATGGAAGACGACGTCCTCGATGCCGGAGTTTCCGGCGCCGTCGTTCTGCTCGAGCACGTATTTGGCGGCGTCGTCGAGGGTGGGCATGCCCTTTCTCGCGAGTTGTACATAGTCATCGAGTGCCTTCCGGCTTGCCCGCTGCTTGTAGGCTTCCGCCTGGCAAATAGGAGCCAACAGAAGAACGTCGGACTTCTCCTCAAAGGACTCCTGGCCGGCCAATTGAGTGCAGAACGTGCCGAGGGTCGTCCCTTGTTCCGCGAGGTCGCTCAGGACCCTGATGCAGCCGTCGGGAAGGGCGCCGACCACGTTGCGCTGGACCCTCTCGGTCAGTTTTGTGAGCCCGGCATCGACAACGATCCCCAGCGGATCGTGGCTGAGGGGATGGGCAAGGGGACTCGATTCGGACGGGGCGCCCTGCCCGGTCGTCTGTCGCAGGAGTTCGTTTGGCGAGATCTTCTCGCCTCCCCATTCGCCGACGCCCTCCAGCTTGGCTTCGGCCAGGTCTGGGTTCGAGTAGAACCATTTCAGGCCCTCTTCGAAGATCTGGCCTGCGGCGTCGTAGAAGTTGGCTGTGCAGTCGATGATGCCGGCAGAGCCCATCCGTGCCTTGACCATGACATCGATAGGCGGCTGGATCGGCCCCGCTTCGGGGCCTCGATTCCTGCCGAGCTGGCGGTCGACTTCCTGCGCCTCCTGCCGACCAAGGCCCGACGTGCGTCGATCGACGTAGCTTTCCTCGGCGAGCAGGTCCGGCAGGGCGGCCGTCGCCGAATCGGGAAGCTGGTATTGGTAGCGGTTGGGATGAAGGTTATAGATCCGGGTCTCGCCAGGGCGCATTTCGGCGAAGATGCCGGCGTCGATCGCCGCAAACAGCCGGTTGGTCGCGCGCTCGCTGAGCGCAAAGCCCTCGACATCGCCGAACTTCGAATGGGCCTCCATCGAGGTGTGGCCGCCGTCTTTCAGATACTCGTAGGCGCTTTGCACGGCGTCGAGCTTCGCCTTCTCCTCCTCGTCGGTCCATCGCTTCGGCTTTCCGTCGGCCTGATCCTTCGCGAGTTTGTCGCGAATGCACTTCAGGTTCAGCGCCGTCTCTGCTTTCTCATCCTGGCTGATCTCCGACTGGGTCCGGCGAAGCCAGTAGGCGCTTCCCGACTTCACCCATTCGGCATGGGCGACATGAGCCAGGTTGTCCATGAGT
>DATJYD010000644.1:0-2677 GCA_035499755.1 Fimbriimonadaceae bacterium | reverse complement strand
ATACGCGCATCCAGGTGCTGATCGGCTACTATCTCGGCCGCGATCGCCGGCTCCAGCGCAACGCAATCGAAAACCTCGGCTGGTCGATGATGGATACGGGGCTGACCTACTCGCGGTACCCAAGCCGCCAAACCCAGATCATCCCGCCGTTCAGCCTTTGGTGGGCGATGATGCTGTACGATCAGATGCTCTACGATTCCGAGCGCAGCTTCGGCGTCGAGGCGATCAACATGGCCGCCAACGCGATCGACGGCTATCATCGCTCCTTGATCGACAAGACGTTCTGGCACTTCTGGGACTGGGTTCCGGATTGGCATGGCGGAGTGCCGCCCGGATACGGCGGAACGATGGGCTGGTGCCTCGTCGAAACCGCGCGGATCGCCAAAATGAAGCGGCTGAGCCGGGCGCTCTTTTCGGTCGCCGACGACATCGCGATCCAGATGGACGAGCCGGATTCCGAGGAAGACGACGATCACCTGGATCACTTTCGCGAGGGGCTCGAAGACGACTTCGAGTACGAGGATGGTCTCGTGCGCCACATTGTGGATGAGGATTGGACGCCAAGCGAGCACACGGAGGCCATGTTCCGCCAATACCAGATGATCCTCGGGATGGAGCCGTCTCCCTGGCCCTACGCCGCTCTCGAGCGCGCCAATGCGGCGAAGTGCACCTACTACTTTTCCTATTACAAGCATCTGGCGATGCAGCCGGACGACTACATGGCGCAGTTAGGACCATGGAAGGAGATGATCGAGAGCGGTCTCTCGACGTTCGCCGAGAATCCGGAGCCGGTCCGGTCGGATTGCCACGCCTGGTCGGCCCATCCTGCCCTCGGTTTCTTCCAGTTCATCGCCGGAGTGACGAGCGTCGCCCCGGCGTGGAAGCGGGCTCGGATCGCGCCTAAGCCCGGCTCTCTGAGGCGGTTCGACGCCCGCATCGCCCATCCGGACGGCGAGCTGCGTGTCGCCTACGAGGACGGCAAGCTAACCGTCGACACGCCCGTTCCGGCGCATTTCGCGTGGCAGGGCAAGACGCAGCTCTTGAGGCCTGGGAAGCACAAGTTCTAGCCGCTCTTTTATAAGCGAAGAAGGCGATCCCGTAGCGACAGGGCTTGCCCTGCGAAGCTCGCCATCATGCAGGCCACGAGACTGCTGCGAGGAGTCAGCCCCGTGCCGGGGGCTTTCAGCCCCCCGCTCGGGCGGAGCCCGAGGATCTCGACCTTCGGTCGAGCGGCGACTGAAAGTCGCCGGCACGGGGTTCGGCGCCGGTCGCACCCAATCCGCCCTGCATGCCAAACTAGTGGCTCGCAGGAGAGATCGAGATCAGCACCAACGACGCAACCGGTATGTTCATCGCGGAAACCCACACCTCGGCCGCCGTCTGGCACTACCGGGTTGAGAAGATGATTCTCGAGGGCAAGACTCGATTCCAGACGTATCAGATCTGCGAGGTCCCGCGCTTCGGCAAGTCGCTCTTCCTCGACTACAACATCCAGACCAGCATCCTCGACGAATACATCTTCCATGAATGCATGAGCCAGCCTGCGATGACTCTGCATCCGAGCCCTCGAAAGGTGCTCGTCTGCGGCGGCGGCGAAGGCGCGACGCTCCGCGAGGCTCTGAAGCACAACACGGTGGAAGAGGCCGTCATGGTCGATATCGACGAAGAACTGGTCGATATGGTTAAGGAGCAAATGCCCGAATGGCACCAGGGCGCCTTCGAAGATCCGCGCACGACCCTCCTCCACACCGACGCTCGGGCTTGGATCGCCGGACGCCAGGGCGCCGGTTTCGACGTCATCCTGAGCGATCTGCCCAATCCCCACGAAGACGGCCCCGGCCAGATGCTCTTCACTCGCGAATATTTCCAGCTCTGCGCAGGGGCCCTGGGCGACGACGGTGTCTTCGCGATGCAAGCCGGATCGGCGAGCGAGAACTATCCGGCCTGTATGGCAAGCTGCATCAAGACCCTCGCCGCCATCCCGGAGTTCGAGCATGTTGCAGGCTACTGGGGAATTGTCAACACGTTCTTCCAGCCGTGGGGATTCGTCCTCGCTTCCAAGAAGCACGACCCCCTCGCCCT
Source organism: Fimbriimonadaceae bacterium (assembly GCA_035499755.1). Taxonomy (GTDB): domain Bacteria; phylum Armatimonadota; class Fimbriimonadia; order Fimbriimonadales; family Fimbriimonadaceae; genus JAEVZK01. The sequence continues at coordinate 595 of DATJYD010000644.1, read as the reverse complement.
GGCCGAATCCGAGATCGAGGCCAGATATGCCGCCAGAGGAGTTCGCAACCGCTACTACACGCCTCGCTTCCACCGGGCCGTTTTCACCCTTCCCGATTATCTTATCGACGCGGTCGAACGAGACGGCCGGATCCTCACCGACGCCGAGCCATTCGTCTGGACCGCTTAGGAGTTGCCGAGTTGGTTCAGCCCTCTCACCGCGGTCCGCTCAGCCATGACAGGTTCCCACGGGCCTAAGTCCTGTCACCCTAGAGACACGGCGGGATTGGGGAACAGGAAGACGCCGGAGGCGCCGCGCGATCTTCGGGAGCGCACCGCGCTACGCTTGGATCAGGGTAGCTCTCAAAAGCAGTCAATGGCACGGATGTTGCGGGAGCATCCTTCGCCGGTTTCGGGCCGTCAGTCCCAGAGACGGTAAAATAGGATCTCATTTTTGCCGAGCGCTGTTGCTTGGTGTTGAACGAAGATGTTTAGAAAGCTCTACTGGGTGACCGAACAGGTCAAGCCGGACGGCGAGAGCCGCGTCACCGGCGTTTTCACTTCTATCCCCAACCTCGTCAAAGAGGGCCTTGCGAACAATCACATCCGCACGATG
>DATJYD010000643.1:0-3116 GCA_035499755.1 Fimbriimonadaceae bacterium | reverse complement strand
AGGCTCCAGTCGGCCATGTCGCGGGTCACGTCGGTCCACTTGACCCCATCCACTGGCTTTGCGAAGTCGATCGGCTTGCCGGGGTCGAGCGTCAGCTCGTCGGCCGCCGGCGTCATGCCGGCGAAGGGGCCGAGGAGCTTCCACTTCGTGACGAAGTCGTTCGACCAGTTCAGGTTCTTCATCGCCAGGACGGGTCCGCCGGGCAGGTCGGCTGAGAAGCGGAAGGTCGCCGTCACCTCGGCCGGCGTCGCTTCCGGCCTTTCGGTCACCGACCAGCGGCCGAAGCCAGAGTCGGGCGGGCTCACGCGCTTCACCTCATATCCTCTCGGGGCGGCGAATCCTATATGGATGGCGTCGCTCGGGAGATTCGGGTCCCAGGAGGCGCAGGCCGAAAGCGTATTTGAGAGGCCGAACGCGGCGCTTTGATCCAGTTCGGCCGAGCAGCGGAAGTCGAGCACGTCCTCAGCCAAATCTCCCGCCGGCCGGACGCGCGACGCCAGATCTAGCAACACGGTTCCGATGTCCTCGCTCGGGATGGAGCCCGCCTCGGCCTGAGCCGCCAACCCGCGAAGCTTCGCGATCGCCTCTTCGAATGCAGCGCCGACAGCCCCCTTCTGGTCCCGCTGGATACGGTGCAGCCGCAGGAATTCGCTTTCGGCCCTGAGATGGTAGTCGAATCGGGCGATTCCGTTGGGATCGTCGACCTTGACCTCGATGGCATTACCGGCCGGGTGCCCGCCCAGCGGCATCACCAAGACTCCCCCCGCCTCCATGCTCCAATCCACGGGACTGCCGTCGACAGTGACCGCGCGCGGCTTGCTCGCCCCATAGACGAGCAGGCTGATGGCGCGCTTGGCCGGCGCGCCCTGGTAAGTCCCCTGGCGCGGCGAGATCGCGAAGGTAAATCCGTCCTTCGAATCCTGGAGCGTGAACTTCGTCGTCGCCACCGCGCCCTTCTTGTAGCCGAGGCTCAGCCCGTCGTCTTCTTTCAGCGTGAAGCTACCGCTCGCTCCTCGGTAGACGCGGATGACCAGAGGCGCATCCGACGGCTGGGCGTCGTAGAGCTTGTCGGCCTGGGTCGGAATGATCGCGCCGGCCCGGGCGAAGACGGGAATATCCTCCAAGGAAGCTGGATAGAGGAAGGTGCGGCCGCCTTCGTAGGGCATGCCGGTAAAGAAGTTCCGCCACTTGCCCGGCGGCAGATAGACGGGCACGTCGGTGACGCCCCCGACCGTCGGCGCGGAAGCGGGAGCCACGAGCAAATCGGAACCGAAGAAGTACTCGTAGGGGTGCTGATAGGACTCCTCGCTCTTGGGATCCTCCAGGTAGAGCGGGCGGTAGACGGGCAGGCTGTCCGTCCAGAGGTCGTGTTCGAGGCTGTAGGCGTAAGGAATCAGGCGATCGCGCCAGCGGCAGGCGTCCGTCATGACCTTTTCGGTCTCCGGCGCATAGGCCCAGGGCCTGCGCTCGCCGTGCGCGCTGTGGAAGCGCATGATCGGCGAGAAGGCTCCGAACTGCGTCCACCGCGCCATCAGTTCCTCGGGTAGATAGCCGCCGTGGTAGGCCCCGATATCGTTGCTCCACTGCCAGAGCGCATTGCTCGCCGTCGGGGTGAAGGCGGTCTCGTAGCGAAGCGTGTCCCAATCGGCGGTGGTGTCGCCGGAGAAGCCGAGCGGATAGTGCTGGTTGCCCGGCCCGCCCCAACGGCTGTAGATCAGCGCACGATTGCCGGTGTGCTTCTCCAGGTTCTCGTAGTACACGCGATTGGTCCAGAACTGCCCGTCGAGCCCCGGCATGTCCGCGCTGTAGCCATCGATCCACCAGAAATCGACTCCGGCATCCACCCAGGGATCATGCAGGATCGAGTTGTAAGCCTCAGCCTGAGCCTGGTTCGCGAGGTTGAAGCTCACGCCCTCGTTGGCCTGGGGCAGTCCGAGCATCTTGCGGGCCGGCTGGGTGTGCGAATCCTCGGCCACGATGTTGCCGGGATGGTTGTTCATGGTGACGCGAAGGCCCTGCTCGTGGCACCAGCGAAGGAAGCCGGCGGGATCGGGAAAGTCCGTCTCATTGAAGTCGTAGCCCTCCCAGCCGTACTTGTGCCATTCGCCGTCGAGCACGAGCACATCGAGCGGGATCTTCCGCGAGCGGAAGCCGTTCACAAGGTCCTTCAGCTCCCAGTCCTTGAAATCGTAGTCTTTCGAGTGCCAGACCCCCAGCGCGTAGCGCGGAGTCAGCGGCACGTCGCCGGTCAGCCGAGCATAGTCCTTGAGAGCCGCCTTGAAGTCGTCGCCGTAGACGAAGAGGTATTCGTCGGTGGGCAGGGGCTGCGGCCTCGGGACGATCCAGTTCGTCGCGGGATCGATTACGGGGTCGGCGGAATCGTCGTAGAGCCAGTATCCGGAGCGGCTCAGCACCCCGTCGCGGAGCATCGGCAGATTGCCGGAGCTGACTCCGTCGAGCGAGAAGACCGCGCTGCCGAGGTTCCGATGGTCGACTTGGCCCGGGAGCCAGGAGCCTGCCGGCCAGGCGACCTGGAGGTTCTTGGCCGTGAATGGGCCGCTGCCGAGCTTGTACCGAAGCCGATAGCCTGAGGTCTGGATGCTCAGCCAACCCGCGGACTCGTCGACTTTCGCCTCGACCGGCTTGAGCCGGTTGCAGACTACAGCGGTCGGGGCGTCGACAAAAGCGCCGGTCTGCGAGTACTCCATCCGGACCAAGCCGTTTCCAAGCGGCTGGAACCGGGCGTTCCCGGTGACGATCCCGTCGGCGCGAATATCGTAGCCGGCCTGGGAAACATGGGGTCGCGAAGCAAGGACGAGAAAAGCCAGCGGGCCAATCATCGACACCATCGATGCCATCATACTCGCGAAGGGGGCCGAAGCGTCCCGGCAAGATTCAGACATAATCTGACCGTATCTGGTCCGTCTGAACTAGCAACGCCATGATCAAGCTCACGCGCATCCACCGGTTTCGCCTGCCGTTCTTCCTCGCCCTTGCCTCCGCAGCCGCTCTGATCGGAGGTTGCGCCGGCCTCGGCGTCGGGTCCTCCAACACTGAGTTCATGTATCTGGCGACGGGGACGAATATCGTTCAGTTCGGCATCACTTCATCGAGCG
>DATJYD010000642.1:0-5879 GCA_035499755.1 Fimbriimonadaceae bacterium | reverse complement strand
CAGGAGCATCGTGACCGCGGGCGGCAGCGTGATCGTGTAGCGCCGGACGATCTCGAACAGATCATTCAGTGCGGCGCTCAGGTTCAAGTCGTGGATCGACTCGCCCACGTAGTCGGCGATGAAGTCGGTGAGGTCCGCACGCAGGAGGTCCCGCGGAGTCGCCGACGGCGCGGTGCTCACGCGAAGGAGTGACTCCTCGAGGTCCACCGCGTTGTGGTTCACCACGGCCATGAGCATGTCGTTGAGGCCGTCCGCCAGCTCTTCATCGAGGCGTCCGACCATGCCGCAATCCAGGAGCCCGACAACGCCGCCCGGTAGGAGCATCAGGTTACCGGGATGCGGGTCTGCATGGTAGAAGGCATCGCGGAAGATCATCTCGAGATACATCGTCGCGCCACGGCGCGCGAATTCATCGAGGTCGACGCCCGAGTTGGCGAGCGCCTTGGGATGGGTGCCCAGAATGCCGTCCAGCTTCTCCATCGTCAGGACGCGGCGAGTCGAAAGCGTCGCGTACGCGCGCGGCACATGAACCGTCTCGTCCTGGGCGAAATTGACCCCGAACTCTTCGAGGTTCCGGCGTTCGAAGCTGAAATTCAGCTCGCGGAGAAGCGTGCGGCGGAACTGCCGGACGACCTCTTCGGGCTGGTAGGGACGCAGCTGGGACGAGTGCTTCTCCGCCAGCTCGGCCAGACTGCTGAGAATGTCGAGGTCGGGCAGAATCTTCTCCTGGATGCCGGCGTGCTGAATCTTGACGACGACGTGCTCGCCGGAGTGCAACCGCGCCACGTGGACCTGCGCGATCGAGGCCGAGGCCAGCGGCTCCTCCTTGAAGTGGGCGAACAGCGCGGCGGGCCGCTGACCGAGCTCCGCTTCTATCGTTGCCCGGACCGTGGCCGCCGAATCCGCCGGAGTGTCGGTCTGCAACTGCGCCAGTTCTTTCGCCAGCTCGGGGCCGACGAGGTCCGGCCGCGTGCTGAGCATCTGGCCGAGCTTGATGAAGGTGGTGCCGAGCTCCGTCAAGGCCAGGCGCACACGCTCCTCGATCTTGAGGTCGGGGATGCGCTGGCCGTCCGCACTCCGGATGCGCTCCTGGATCCACGGGGTATCCAGGCCCTTCACCCAGTCGGCCAGGCCGTACTTGGCCAGGACGCCGATGATGTCTCCGGCCCTGTGAATGTTGCGATCCAGCCGGGTGACGGCGGCTATCTTCATCGGCCGGCCGCGGCGTCGCGACCCGGACTTACTGGGGATGATCCCGGTGCGTTCATGGCGCCCCTCGTATTGCCCGTGAACTCCTGCCTACCGAACGCATCCGGAGCATATCGCGGGGCGTCTCTCTATCGCGTGCCGTGAGAGAACCGATGCCTGCCGGCTTCTTCAAGATTCTGAGGGCGTTGTGGGCTTGGCTGCTGGAGTCGGACTGCCCGATGCGCCCTTGGCAATCTGTGAGCCGATGACCAGCCGGGCGTTGGCTTCCCGCAGCCCCTTCTCGACATCCTGAACCCAACGGTCGTCGAGCACCACGATGAGCGCGGAGCTGCCCGGCACCAGTCCGGCCTTCATCTTGTCGACTGTCTCGCGGGGAATCCCCACCGAGTCTCCGGTGAGATACCCCAGTCCGCCGCCAGCCGTGGCGCCGGCAACCGAGCCGACCGGTCCGCCCACGACGCCGATCAGGGCGCCGATCACGGCTCCGACCGCGGCGTCCTTCTTTCGCTGGTCGTGGACCTTCGTCTTGCCCTTCAGGTCTTTCGACACGACGGCATAGGACTGGATTCGTTCGCCCGTGGCTTTCTGGTTCTCCTTCATCGTTTTGAACACCTGGTTCGCAGTCTCGACCCCGTCGTACGTCGCGTAAACAAGGCTCTGAGATGTCACGTCCTGCGCGGCGATCGGGTGGGACGCGATGAGGACGGCTCCGGTCAGGACGGCCGTGGAGATCCCGAAGAGCGGAAGGACTCGTTTGAAATTTCGCATATCTTCTCCTATTTGTTCCGGGCTCCGGCTCACTTGGCCTTCACCACGTTCTTGAACCTCGTGCTGAGATCCGACAGACCTGCCTTGAGCTGCGCGATGTCGGTCTGGAGGTCAGCCCTGAGCTGCGCTGCCTTCGCGTCGCCGGCCTTCTGAAGCTCGCGGCGCTTGGTCTCGATCTGCTGGTGCTTCGCCTTGAGAATCTTGACGGCGTCGGCTTCGGCCTGAGCCTTCTTGGACTTGGCCTGCCCTTCGAAGCTTCCCAGCTGCGCTTTGGCCTCGTGAAGGACGGAACTGACCTTCTCCTCGAAAGTCTTGATTGTGACGCTCTGGTTCATGGCGTTCTCCTCTCGGCTGAGCCGGTCGCAAGGCGCGTGCCGCCGTGGACAGCACGCTCGATCATTGACGCCTCCGCGAATTCCTTGAGTCGCGCGCGAATCCACTCGCTAGTGAGGCCGAGGGGGCGCCGCCTTCGTGACGAATCGTCGCTCGTTTCGTCCGTCAGCCGACAGGTGAAAGGGTGGGAAGTGCCGGAGTTCGTGTGGGTTCAATGGAATCGCGACATGGCATCTGAACTGCAATGCCTGGTCGGCAGGCGCGGTCACAGAGCGCGCAAAGAAACGAAAGGAGAAGGTTATGAATCGCATGCTGGTCGTGGTCTTCAAGACGGAGAAAAAGGCGTTCGAAGGTCGTGAGGCCCTGAGGAGCCTCGATCGCGATGGCAGCATCAGTGCCTACGCGTATGCGGTCATCAAGAAGACCCCGGACGGAGTGAGCGTCGTCAAGGAGGGGGACGACCCGGGCCCGCTCGGGACGCTCGTCGGGACGTCGCTCGGGAGCCTCATCGGCTTGCTGGGTGGGCCGGTGGGGCTTGCGGTCGGCGCCAGTGTCGGGCTGCTCGGGGGCATGGTCGCGGATCTGGACAACGCGCGGATCGGAGACGACTTCGTTGACGAGGTCTCGAGAAAGCTCACGCCGGGGACGTTCGCGCTCGTGGCGGAAATCGAGGAAGAGTGGACGACGCCGGTGGATACGCGCATGGAGGCGATCGGCGGAGAGGTCTCGCGCCGCGCCCTCTCGGACGTCCGGCACGCCGCGAATACTGAAGAGGTGGCGGCGATGAAAGCTGATCTCACTCAGATGAAGGCCGAACACGCCCAGGCGAAGGCGGACCGAAAGGCGAAGCTGCACGAAAAGATCAATCAGCTCGAAGCAAAGATCCAGCAGCACCAGGAGAAGGCGAAAGTGAGGCGCGAGGCCGCCGAAGCCCGGGCGCAGGCCAAGGTCGCGATCCTGAAGGCGAAAACGGATGCTCTCCGGAAGGTCGCTTCCGGAAGCTAGAACGCAACGCAATCAACCGGTCAAACCACGACCGAAAGGAGACTTATGTCACAAACGAAAACTCTCGCCGACGATGTCAAGAGCCGCTCCGGCTGGAGCATCTTCATGGGCGTCCTGATCGTGGTCGTGGGGACCCTCCTCATCGTGTACCCGCTGCTCACGGCGGCGATCACGACGGTGTTCCTGGGGTGGGCGCTGATCTTCGTCGGCCTCGCGGAGATCGTGCTGGCGTTCAATTCGACGACCGCCGGCAGCTTCTTTCTCAAGATCCTCTTCGGAGCCCTTTACGGAATCGCGGGAATCGCTCTGGCGTTCTTTCCAATGGAAGGCGTGGCGACGCTGACGGCCTTCCTGGGAGTGTTGCTGGTCGTTCAGGCCGGGATGTCTACGGTGCTCGCGTTCCAGGTCCGGCCGGCAAACGGCTGGGGCTGGATTCTCTTCGACGGAGTCACGAGCCTCATCATGGGCGGGCTCATTCTCATGAGCTGGCCCTCGAGCTCTGTGTGGGCGATCGGCACGCTCGTCGGTGTCGCGGTCCTGTTCCGGGGCCTCGGGAGGATCGTGATCTCCGCGGGCATCCGCAAGGGGGCAGCAGACGCTGAGCGTTTTGCTCACGCTTCCTAACGGAGTTGGGTGCGTCGTGGATCGGCTCGGGCGGGGGTGGCCCGAGCCGGTCTTTCATTTTGGTTGCTTCCCCGGAACGAATCTCTCGTAGAGCGGCTCGCCGGTCGCGAGGTCCTCGCCGAAGAACTCGACATACTCGACCTTGGGGAGGGAACCACCTTCCTTCGATTGCACGAACAGCTTACGCAGGACGCCGTCGCGACCGCCAATCGCCCCGGTTACCGCCGGGCACCCGTTAAGCATGCGAACGACAAGGCGCCTATCTCGCCCTGCCTTGAATGCCATCTCGAACGTCCCCGGAGTCTTGCCGGGGACGACATCGATGCCATAGGCGTGTTGCCGCTCCACCAGGTTCAGCTCCTCCCGCGCCCCGCTCTCGCCGTTCAGGAGCCAGTAGGCGACCACGGGATCGGAACCGGCGAGATCACCGGCCGCGTTGCGATTCGCGTCGTACACGACGATGTTGGCGTTCTTGCTCCGCCCGAGGACGAACAGATGCGAAGGACAGGAGTCCCCGGGCGGATCGGCCGCCTCGCCTCGAGACACCGGCGCGACCGCGAGCAGGACCAGGGCGAGGCATCCTCGACGCACGTCCTCTCAGCCTTCCACCAGCGACTTCAGCCGAAAGGCCCCGACGAGAAGCGCGGACCCGCTGACGATCGCGAAACCAGCCATGAAGCCGAGGATGGCGGCGAGCGTGGTCGGAGGCGACACCAGGGCGGCGACCGACGCAGCGAGACAGACGACGCCCCACGTGAGGGTCCATCCCCAGGGGAGGTCGAGCCGTTTCTCCTGCAGGGCGACGGCAATGCCGATGACACCGGAAAGCAGCAGCCAGAGACTGACCCAGGTCACCGCGAAGGCCAGCGAAAGACCCGGGTAGTAGCAGAGAGCGGCGATCCCGAACCCGACGCTGACGAGGCCGGCGAGGAGAAGCAGCCACCACGAGCTGAAGACGGATCGAAGATCGATGGAGCGCATGATTTCCGTGATTCCGCTGACGAGCGCCCAGATCGCGATGACGAGCGCGAACGCGGCGACGGACTCGAGCGGCTTGACCAGAATGAAGATGCCGAGTGCGATGGCGAGCAGCCCTCGAATGACCAGCGCCCACCACGACCGACGGAAAGCCTGACGGAGACTCTCGGCGACCATGAGTCCTCCTTTCGATCCGTGCGCCGTCCATCGCCGCGACGGATCAGTCGAAACGTCGCAAGTCTCGGCCTCGCGGTCACGCACGCGCAGCGGCTGCCGTGAAGGTCTCCGGGGAAGAAGTCGGAAGCCCCAGCTTGGAAATGCGATACACCAGCGTCGTGCGCTTCATCCCGAGGCGCGCGGCCGCGCCCTGGGGGCCCGCGATGACCCAATTTGCCTCCCTGAGGGCCCGGAGGATGTGATCGCGCTCGATCTCCTCGAGTGTGCCCGCTGCGGGCCGAGAGTCTTGCGCGACCGCGTGCTTCAGCTGGGCGAGCGGAGGCCGGAGCACCGGCCCGGGCGACAGGATGACCGCACGCTCCAGGAAGTTCTGCAGCTCGCGGACGTTTCCCGGCCAGTCGTAGCACTGCAACGCCTCCATGGCCTCTTCCGGAATCGCCTCGATGTGGCGATTGAGCCGTGCGGCAAATCGGGCCACGTAGTGCCGGACGAGCATCGGGATGTCCTCCCGTCGCTCGCGCAGGGGAGGAAGTTGGAGCGGAAACACGTGCAGCCGGTAGAACAGGTCGCCCCGGAACTGTTTGTCCGAGACCTTTTGGAGCAGGTCCTGGTTCGTGGCCGCGACGATGCGCACGTCGACGCGCTGCGTGCGGCTCGTGCCGAGTCGCTCGAATTCCTGCTCCTGCAGCACGCGGAGCAGCTTCGGCTGCAGGTCGATCGGGATGTCCCCGATCTCGTCAAGGAACAGCGTTCCCTTGTCCGCGATTTCGAATCGGCCGGCCTTG
>DATJYD010000641.1:0-6191 GCA_035499755.1 Fimbriimonadaceae bacterium | reverse complement strand
GCCGATTACCGCCGCCGGGGCGGGCGGGATGTGGGAGTAGCCGCACTGCTTCAGCAGGTAGGTGACGAAGGCCGCGCACCAGGGCTCGCCCGGCTCCGCGCCAGCCGACCCCAGGTACTTGTCGACCCAAGGGCCGCGGTTCGAGCCCTTCGGCTCTTCCTGCACGTGGAGGACGTCGCAATGGTAGGCGGCAAGCTGCACGAGCTTCTCGGTCAGGGGCCAGGAAGGCCATTCCGGCGATTGCATGGGATCGGTCATTGAGTGCTCCTCGAACGCGTAGACTTTCCCCCTCCCCTTTGCCCGGATGGTTCGTGCCGGGGAGGGACTTCCGGGAATGTGGAATCCGAGTTCCGCCGAGTCCCCGGCCTGCTCGCCCTACCGCCGCTCGCGTCCTCTCTTCTGGGTTGTCGCTGGGGGACGGTCGGGTTCGGGCGAGATCGGGACCGGGGGAAACGAAAAGGGCCCGAACTTCTCCAGTTCGGGCCCTCCGGGCAGGGTTTAGCCCTCGGCCTACAAGATCATTCTACGCGATCCGGTTCGAAAATGACAGCCATACGTCTACTATTGTCCCGAGAATCGCAAGGGTTTCTAAAACGCTCTAACATTTCTCTCTCGAAGGGAGCATGGCCCGCTCCGAGCCGAGCTCAGGCGCCATCCCCGGCCGGCATCGGAAAGAGGTTTCAAGGCAAACTTCGCCGGGCCAATCTAAGCTGGACGCGTTACTTGTGGCCTATGCCACGCGGGTCATGCCCCCATGTCGTCGCTGAGCGCCGAATTGCTGGCCGGACTGTAGGTGTGGGTCGAAAGCGGGTCGTTCCGAACCCGCGGCGCATGAGCCTCGATATCGCGGATGAGGCCTTGCACGTTGGTGCAGAAGCTGATTCGAACAAGCCCCAATCCGGCCGCTTGGACGTAGTAACCCGTGCTGCGGTGTTGATGCCCGTCGGAATCCGTCCACTCATCCGTTGCCGTCGTCACCCGAGTAACGAGATCCCATGGAATGCGCGTGGTCACTTGACGGAGGATGTTCTTGAAAACCAGACCTTCTTGCTCGACGACGATCGTCGTGTTGCACACATACAGGAGGAGAGCCGCGCCGATGAGGAGGAACACGATCGAACCGACACAGAACGCGACCGCGTCCTGGCTCTCAGTCAGCACGACCTGGGAGACAAACATCGCGATCGCGAATCCCCCGAACACGATGCCGATCAAGCCAAGCACCCAACTCGGTCGATAGATCTTATTCATGGCGAGCCCAAACTTCGGGACGCTCGCATCTCGGCTCGCGTTGCGCGTCTCTCTGGTCGGCACCCCGATTCCGGCGACTCACGTCGGGCCCGCCTGTCGAAAGCAGGCACGACCGTTCGATTAGATGGTGATAATCGGAACCATCAATCTGGTTCCGGGCGGAAAAACCTATGAAGTTCTTGGTTGCCATTCACCATCCCGACGACTATGATCCGTCCGCCGAAGGCGAGGCGATGCACCTCGATATCGATGTCCTCAACGAGGAAATGGAAGCGGCCGGGGTGCGAGTTTTCGTCGGCGGGCTTCACTCTGCTCGGGAGGCGAAGTCGATCCGTTCGCAGCCAAACGGGAAAGTGCTTGTCACGGACGGGCCTTACCTGGAGACGAAGGAGCATATCGGAGGCTTCTGGGTCTTGGAGGCCGCCGATCTGAGCGAGGCCTTGGAATGGGGTCGCAAAGCCGCTGTCGCCTGCCGGGCGCCGGTCGAGGTTCGGCAGTTTCACTAAATCGGTTAGGGGTTACAGGACTTGAACCTGTGACCCTGACAAGTGCAGCTACCGTGTCGACTTCCAAAGGGCGATCGCCAGCCACACCCCAGATGCTACGCCCACCCCGAGGAGCGTCTTCAGCAGGAAGTAGCCAAACCCTTCGGACCCGGCGGGTCGATAGACCAAGGCCATGACGCTCAAGCCAATGATCAGTCCAGCCGTCAGCACGCTGACGGCGATGCGATTTGCCGCCCGCTGGACTTTCTTGGTCAATTCCTCTGGCACTTCCAGGCGGGACGTTACCGTGACCTCGCCTCGTTCGATCATTCCGGACAAGCGAACCAGACGCTCGGGCAAATCAATGGCGAGGTCGGCCAGGTCGATCGCTCCTTCGCCGGCGCGACGCGCCACGGCTCGAAGCGAGTGGTTCTTCTGCCAGAACCTTTTGAAATACGGTTGAGCGAACTCAATCAGCTTGAAGTCGGGATCGAGCTTCGCTCCTAGACCCTCGTCCAACGCGACCACACGTGCGAGGAGGATCAAGTCGCTCGGAAGTTTGAGCCCGTGGTTCTGAGCAATCGTTGTGACATCGCGAAAGACTTGGGCAGCCGAGATCTCCCCAAGCGCCCGTCTATCGTAACGCGTGAGCAGGTTCTCCAGGTCTCGCTTCAGCCTCCGGCGATCAAGTGAGACCGGAGCCGCGCCCAGCGCCAGCAACTCGTCGACGAGCCTTTCTGAGTCGTGGCGAGAGATAGCCATCGCAAACCGCAACAAGGACGCACGTAGACGATCGCTAAGCTGGCCGACCATCCCATAGTCAAGCAACCCGATCACGCCGTCCGGTTGAACGAAGAAGTTTCCTGGATGGGGATCGGCGTGGAAGAAGCCGTGATCTAGCACTTGGACCAGCGCTATATGAGCGCACCGTTTGGCCAGTTCCTGGCGGTCGATGCCGGCGGCGCTCAGAGCTTCGAGATCATCGATCTTGATGCCCTGGATCTCCTGCATCGTGAGGACGCAGTGCGTGCTGTATTCCCAGTAAATCGTGGGCACGAGGAGTGAAGGATCGTCGGTGAATTGAGCTGCGATTCGCTCGGCATTTTGACCCTCGCGCGTAAAGTCGAGTTCGTTCCGGAGCGTCGTAGAAAACTCATCGGCCAGGCTCTCCAGATCCAGCCTCTTGCCGAACTCGGCGTTCTGGGCCAGGAAGCGCGCAACCTGTCCCAGGATCGTCAAGTCCTGTTCGACCTGCGCTTCAATGTGGGGTCTTCGGACCTTGACAACAACGGGAGCCCCATCAGGAAGCTTGGCGCTATGGACTTGCGCGATTGAGGCGGCTGCGCGAGGCTGGACCTCAAACGATGGAAAGACTGCCCCGGGCTCTTCTCCAAACTCGCGCCGTACGATCGATGCAATCTCGTCGTAAGGGACCGTCGGCGCATGGTCCTGGAGCTTGCTCAGTTCGACGATGTAGTCGGGTGGCAGCAAGTCCGGGCGGGTACTTAGCATCTGACCCAGCTTGATGAAGGTCGGTCCGAGTTCCTCCAGGGCTAGTCTTAGCCTCTCCGGCTGGGTGAGGGTTGGGGAAGGGCCTGCTCCCGACCGTTTCTCCACAGTGCCGAGCACCCTTCCAATTCCCCACCTCGACCACAGCCACTCGAAACCATGGCGGGCAAGCACGCCGGCGATCTCTCGGTAACGCTTTCTAGAATCCTGTCGACTCATGGCCTCAAGAGACCTCCCGCTCCTCGACGAGATTTCGGCGGCCGATGCCCCATCCGAATCCGCGGTTTCGAGGCCGGCATCAGGATACATCGACGTAAGACCAAACATGGTCCAGCGCGACGCTGCCTTCTGTGCGCTCCGAAACCCCAATCACGTCCCCGAGCACTTCGGCCAGAACTGGGAAGTTAGCGGGGCTCAAGTTGTCGCAATTCCAAGTTCCGGTTCCGATCAAGTAGAACCCTAGTTTCCTTAGCCGGTCTTGGATTGCGCTTTGCTCTTTGCTTGCCACACCACTCTCGCCGTTCAGGGCGAAGCGGACGATGGTTCTGTACTTTGATTTCCGGGCGGGCGGTGTCGCCGGTCGCAACGTCGACGAATCGCTCGTGCGTTGCTCTAGGCATTCCTCTTTTCTGCTTAGTGGCAGGGTCTGACGCTTGCTCATTTCCATATCTCCTTGGTAAACGCGGACAGAACATCGGATTTGCAGACGACCAACGCACCTGAGGTGGGTTGGGCGAATAACAGCACCTTGTCGCCTGGATGGATCCCGAGGTCGGCCCTTGCTCGGGAGGGAATCACGATTTGCCCCCTCTCGCCGACCTTGCGGCTCCCATAGAAGCTCGTTGATACGGAGGCAATCGACCTCATCGTGTCGTTCCTCCCAAGTGATTCGGTCGGGCCCTTTCCGGGCTAGGCAGATCAGTCAGTGCCCCGAGGTTGGAAAGGCTGCGTAGCCGGAATCCCAGGCAAAGCATCGCGATGCCGGCGACGATCGCGTACAAGCCCATGACCCACATCCAGGCGAAGGCGGTCTGGACGGGGCTGATCAGGGTCAGCAGTCCCGCGATGATCGAGCACAGCCCGGCGGCACCGAGTAGCCACTCGCCCCGAATGGCGTCGCGCAATTCGAACGCGAGAACGATTCGAATCACTCCGGACAGGATGAGCCAAGCGCCGAGTAAGGCGAGCAGGACGAATGCCGTCGCCCCGGGATTCGTGAAGGTGATGACGCCTGCGGCGATCCCGAACACCCCTTCGATCAGAAGCCACCAGCGCGACCTCGCGCCGGTCAAAGCGAGGCACCCGGCGAGGCTGAGGAAACCATCGGCTAGGGCGTAGCCGCCGAAGATCGCGATAAGGGCGGCGAAGGCGATCTCCGGCCTTGCAAACGCAAGTGCGCCGAACAGGATCGCGAGAAGGCCGCGAACTACGAAAAGCCACCATCTATCTTTGAGTCCATTACACATTTGAAACCTCCTTTGGAACTCCGCCATTGGAAAGCGGCGGACTGTCGGGTATTGGGTGAGGTGGGGGGGCGGCGTCGCGGTTTGCGGCGTAGTCCGCCCCGAGAGAGTCATTACGGCTTGAAAGCTTCCGCCACCAGTTGCTGAGCCTGGCGGAGCTTGGCGGTCCGAGCCTCGAACTCCTGCTTCGCCTTGTCCATTTGGTCCTTGATCCGGGCCCGCTCGCGGATGTTTGCGTCCTTGAGTTGCTTCTCCATGGCCTCGCGCTTGGCCGTCCACTCCGTGGCAAGTCTTTTCGCACGGGCAGCCGCTTGCGCGCGGGTTTCATTGAGCGACTTCTCAACCGAGGAGATCCGCGCTTGGACCTTGGTCTTGGCTTCGCCGGTCGCGGTGGCGAAGTCCTTCTTTAGCTCCTTCATCTCCGCCTCGAATTCGGCGTGCTCGCGGGCGAGCTGCTCTTCCATGACTTCGTGTCGCAGTCTGCGGAACACGATGCCGCCCCGCTCCGTGATCGTCAGGTCGACTGGGGTAACCCAGGTTTCCTCGATGTCGGCCACGACGGCCACCTTTCCAGGAGTCATTGCTTCGCGAATCTGCTCGACAAAGCCGTAGTCCAGGTTATCGCGGACGAGGTCGGAAGTCGCGCCTACCAACGTGCCGCCCATGGCGCCAACCGCGAGGCCGATAGGCCCGGCGAGGGCGCCCAACAGGGCTCCGACGAACATTCCGAGGAACGTCCCGGTCGGGGCGTCATCAGGAGCCTTTACGAGGCAGGCCTCGCCCACCGCGCTCTTAGCGAGAACCGCCGAGTTATAGAGGGTGATGTCGCCGTTTCGATGCAGTTCCTTGAGGGCCGTGAGTCCGCCGAACGCTGCATCTTCGCTGTCGAAGATCGCTACAAGTGTCTTGTTCATTACTTTTCTCCTTCGAGGCGGCGCGAGCGCCTACCTTTATCGAGTTGGTCCACCTTCCGTGGACCGGTCATGCCTTTTGGCGTGAGTCGAGACTCATGGGGCCGGCGCCGAACTGGGTTATCAGCAAGGCGCCGCCGATGAGCGACAGGTTCTTCATGAACATGGTTAGCTGGAGCGTCATCGCTTCTTTGTCGGCTGCCGCCCAGAACGGATGCATCATCAGCGTCACGGGCACCAAGAAGGCTACAAGGGCCCATGCGCCGAGCTTCGCGCGGTAGCCAAGCAGGATGCTGAGCCCTCCCGCCAGCGCGAGCAGGCCGGATGCGGGCACCGCGATCGCCGCCAGGGGCACTCCTTGGGATGCGGCCATCTCGATCGTCGTTTTCGAGAAGTGCATCGGCGCTGATGCGATGAAGATGCCCGCGAAGCAGAAGCGCCCTACCAGGACGGTCGCCGCGCTGGACGAGATCTCCCTCTTGATGCCCTGTGCTTTTGTGTTTGGGTTCGCTACCATGTTCATTTCTCCGTTGTGTTCATTGCAATACAATGAAACCACAAGCTATGTGAAC
>DATJYD010000640.1:0-5554 GCA_035499755.1 Fimbriimonadaceae bacterium | reverse complement strand
GCTATGGCTCGGGCAAGGCGGATCGCTGCGACGAGGAGGGTTGGACTCTGATGCCGGACCAGACCATCCTCACGTGCGACGCGCTGAATGCGCCGCAAACGGAGAAGCTTGTGCTGTCTACGGCTCAGTGGATTTCGGCGGGGAGCACCCCGCAGAGCCTGGAGGACGCATCCTCCGAGGAGCTTGGCCCGATGGTGCTGCGCCCCAACGGAACGGTTTTCGCGATGGGAGCGACCGGCCATAACGCGGTGTACACGCCGGGGTCGACGCCGGGAGCCACGGGCAGCTGGACAGCCGCGCCCGACTTCCCCTCGGTTCCCTTTAACGGCCAGCCGATGCCGCTGGACATCGCGGACGGCCCCGCTTGCCTCTTGCCGAGCGGCAACGTCATCTGCCAGACGAGCCCGGGCGTTTACAACACGCCGTCCCACTTCTTCGAATTCGACGGGTCGAGCTTGACCGAAGTCTCCGATGTGCCCAATTCTCTCGACGATCCATCCTATGTCGGGGACATGCTGATGCTGCCGACGGGCCAGGTGCTTTACACGGATCAGAGCCAGGACGTCGAGGTGTACACTCCGACCGGATCGCCTCAGGCCGCCTGGAGACCTGCCGTTTCGGAATGCCCGGCCGTCCTTGCGCCCGGAATGTCCTTCATTCTCCAAGGCACTCAGCTTAACGGCCTCTCCCAGTGCAGCGCCTATGGGGACGATTCGACGAACGCGACGAACTACCCGCTCGTGCAGATCACGAACACGGCGACGGGACACGTTCAGTACGCGAGAACCCACGACCACAGCACGATGGCGGTCGCGACCGGCTCCGCGACGGTCTCGACGCATGTCGATCTCCCGACGAATCTCGAGACGGGTGCGGCTACGCTACGAGTGGTCACAAATGGAATCGCATCGAATCCGGTTTCGGTGACGATCGCGACGAAGATCGTGAAGGGAACGGTTACGCTTCAGAACTACTCGGTGAGCCCCAACGGGGTCGCCGTGAAGCTCCAGATCCGCCATGTGGGCTCGACGACCGCACTCGATTCGCAGAGCGTGGTGCTGGATTCGAGCGGGAGCTTCCAGATGGCGACCACGCTTGCGGCGGGAACGTACGATATCGCGGTAAAGGGCGCGCATTGGCTGCGGGAGAAGCTCGGAAGCAAGGCGATCGGCTCGTCGGGCCTGAGCGGCCTTCAGTTCTCGCTCGTCAACGGAGATATCAACGGCGACAACACGGTCTCGTTGGCCGATTTCGCGATCTTGAAGCAGGCCTACGGGAGCACGGCCGGGCAATCGAACTGGAATCCGAACGCAGACCTCGACGGCAATGGCTCGGTTGGACTGAGCGACTTCGGAATCCTGAAGGTGCGGTACGGCCAGAGCGGCAATCCCTAGGAATCGCAATTAGGAGGCCCGGTGAACCCATCTGTGCATGACGGGTTCGCCCGTTTCACGGGGCCGGCACGGAGCGGCTATGCGAACTTCTGGATGTTCTTCTCGAACATCTCGAAAAGCACGCGGGCCTTCGCGTCATAGGCGGCCTTGTCCGGCCAGGTGTTGCGCGGATTGAGAACTTGGCTCGGCACGTCCGGGCAGGAGACCGGCATCGCGAGGTCGAAGAGAGGCATCGTCTCGTACTCCACGCCGTCGAGATCCCCTTGGAGAGCGGCCGTCAGCATCGCGCGCGTATAGCTCAGCTTCATTCGCGAGCCGGAGCCGTATGGCCCGCCCGTCCAGCCGGTGTTGATCAGCCACACCTTGACGCCGTGCCGGTCGATCTTCTCGCCGAGAAGATCGGCATAGACCTTGGGGCGCAGGGGAAGAAAGGGCGCGCCGAAGCATGTGCTGAAGGTGGGCTGAGGCTCGGTAACCCCCGCCTCGGTACCCGCGACCTTCGCCGTGTAGCCGCTGAGGAAGTGGTACATCGCCTGCTCGCGGGTCAGACGGGAAATCGGGGGCAGGATTCCGAAAGCGTCGGCGGTAAGGAAGACGATGTTCTTGGGATGTCCGCCGACGCTCGGAATCACTGCGTTCGAGATGTACTCGATCGGGTAGGCCGCCCGAGTGTTCTCGGTGATGCCGGCATCGTCGTAGTCGGGGTTTCCGCGATCGTCGAGGACGACGTTCTCGAGCACAGCCCCGTAGCGGATCGCCTGCCAGATCTCGGGCTCGCCTTCCGGGCTCAGCTTGATGCACTTCGCATAGCATCCGCCCTCGACGTTGAAAACGCCCTGATCGGACCAGCCGTGCTCGTCGTCTCCGATCAGCCTCCGATCGGGGTCGGCGGAGAGCGTGGTCTTGCCCGTTCCGCTCAGTCCAAAGAACAGGGCCGTGTCGCCGGAAGGGCCGATGTTCGCCGAACAATGCATGCTCAGGGCGCCGCCGAGAGGCAGGAGGTAGTTCATGATCGTGAAGACCGACTTCTTCATCTCCCCCGCATACTCGGTTCCGGCGATAAGCACCTGCTTCTCTCCGAGATGGAGGGCGATCACCGCGTCGCCTTTCGTTCCGTCGGTCGCCGGGTCCATCTTCAGGCGGCCCATATCGGCGATCGTCCAGTCCGGTTCGTAGGCGGCCAGTTCGTCGGCGGTCGGCCTGATCAGAAGCTGTTTGATAAAGAGGGCGTGGTAGGGACGCTCGACGATGAACCGAGCCCGGATCCGGTAAGCCGGATCGGCGCCCCCGAAAGTGTCGATCACGTACAGCCTTTTGCCCTCGGCGTAGTGATGGAGCCGGCCTCGAATGTGTTCGAAGGTCGCCTGGTCCATCGGGTTGTTGTTCTCCCACCAGATGTTCGCTTCGGAGCCGGGCTCGCGGACCACATGCTTGTCTTTCGGCGTCCGCCCCGTATACTTGCCGCTCTTGCACACGATCGCCTCATTTGAGGCCATGACGGCTCCGTCCTCGCGGAGGGCGTGCTCGACGAGTTCCTCGACCGACGGATTGTAGAGCACGTGAGCGGCGCGGCTGAGATCGATGGGCGCGTTGGAAGCGGTAGTAGACGGCATTGTCTGAATCCCTAGGGAGCGGCGCGCAAGAGAAACAGGAGCCGGTCCGCCCCTTATAAGTCGGACGATTTTACCCGTGGCACTAGATCCAGTGCCGGTGTGTTGCTACAGCCAATCCTCGCTTAGTCCCAACCTGTTCAATTAACGATTCCAACCACCGAATCCACCGAGATCCACCGCCTCGGAGGCGGAACCGATTCGACGGCCGGCGGCCCAAACCAAACCGGATTGCTTTTAGCCGCGGTTAATCGGCCAACACCTCAGCGCCCGAACGTAAACTTCACCACGGGGTGACTGCGGCATCGGGCTCCGTTATGTCCACGGTTCTCCCGGTCGGCGTGAAGTCGATGCGGACGAGCCAGGCGCGCCCCTCGACCAAGAGGCCCATCGCTCGATCTGGCCACTCGATGAGGCAGAGGTGGGTCTCGAGATAATCCTCCAAGCCGATCCCGAGGTAGGTCTTGGCCCGGTACAGGTCGGCATGAAGAACGGGCGGATCGGTGTCGAAGACCTGGAGCAAATTGTAGGTCGGCGATCTTACCGGCGCGGTAACGCCCAGGCTTTCCAGGAGGCCGCGGACGAGAGTGGTCTTGCCGGCGCCGAGGGGACCCTCGAGCAGCACTGCATCGCCGGCACGCCACCTCTTGGCGAGCTCCGCTCCCAGCGCCCGCATCTCCGCCTCGGTTGCGATCAGCACTCCGTCAGTATGGAACCCGAGGTCACGAAAGCTGTTGGCTGGTCACGCCGGGCTGGAATGCCTGAATCGGGTTCTGGTCCGGATCGGAGAAATCGAGCACGCACCCGCCCGGGACGTCGTGATAGCCGCCGCACTTGCCTCCCGCGGATTCGACCGTCGCGCGCAGGGCGCGGAGATCGTCGGCCGCGATGCCGAGAATCCAGCCCCTTCCGACCTCGGTCGGACCTTCCTTGAATGGCGGATGCAAGCCGATCTTGAAGTCGCCGAGGGTCAGCTCGGACCAGTAAGGGCTTTGAATGCCGGGGGTCATCCCGAGAGCGTCCCGGTAGAAGCCGACGGCCCGGTTCATGTCGGAAACTTGACACAGGGCCATCGCGATGTTCGTTACCATTTGCAGAATAGTAACATAGCGGGTCTTGCCTCGACGCAAATCGGCCGAGTCGACGTCCTATAATGCTCGCAGATGGATCAACTCCTCCTTCGAATCCGAATGCGTTCGGAGGCCCTAAAGAAGAGCGCGGACCGGCTCGAAGGGCTCGGGAACACGCTCACAACGGTGAGCCTGGTCTGCGGAGGCGCGGCGACTCTCCTCACCGGCGGCTCGGCGGCGGGGGCGGCGGGGACGGGTGCGGCGGGGCTGTTTCAGGGTTGGCGCCTGGCGGCGATGATCGCGGCGGTGTTTTCGTTCGCGGGAACGATGGCGACCCAGTTCTACAAGCAGTGGAACGTAGCCTCGCGACTGGCTGCCGCCCAAACCTGGATCGCAAAGCTGGAATTGCTGGAGATGAAGCTGGAGTTCGGGCGTTTGAGCGTGGCCGCAGGTTTGCCGGAGTTCGAGCGGTGCGTCACGGAAACCGCGTGGGTGCGGCTGCCGGCCGACGGTTCGCAATCCAAGTCGCCTCTCAAACCGATCAAAGCTAGCGTGGACACTCCGGAGCTGCACGCCGAAGTCGGAACCGACATCGCCTGCTCGGGCACGGTCGCGGCGCTTGCGAAGGGAACGCATCTATGGCTGGCGGTGGAGGGGGCGGACGGGAGCATTTGGCCGAAAGAGTCGGAGCTTAGCCCCGAGAGCGGGCGTTGGGCCATGACGATCCGCGATGAAGGCACGGCAATCGAATTCACGATTTCGCTTTTCCTCGCCGACGAGGCCGCCCACCGCGACCTGGTGGAGTGGATCGGGAAGACGAATGTCGACGGCCACTGGCCGGCTCGCACCCGTCCGGCGGGCACGATTCGCCTCGCGTCGGTCCGGGTCCGGCGCGCGGGGTCGGGGAATGCGCCCTGAAAGGGCGCGAGCTTCCCATGCCGTTGGCATGGGCTAGGATCGTTCGGCCCTTCGGGCCTGGTCGATCACGAAGATGCCGCAAGCATAGGGAGGCAACGCCAAGCCTGCGGCGGGATCGAGCCCCGAGGTCTCCGCGATATCGACCTGCCTGGGTGTTCCCGGAGCATTGGCGGACGACGGCTCCGGTCCGGTCAGAAGATAGCGGGTCATCGTGCCGAGATCGCCGTCGCTGAATTCGATTTGGAGAGTTAGCGGCTCCGGCGTCGGGTTGACAAGGCCGACGGTGAGGGCGTTGCCGTCATCGGTCAGGGCGGCAGCGATGTCGTAGGGCGGGAAGTCGTGATCCAGTCGAATGGGGGTCGTGCCGAAGTGGCGCCGATACATCTCCAGCACGAGGCCGGTTGATTCGATCTCCGCGGCGGTACGCGAGGTCTTGATCGCACCGATCACGTTGACGGTCTGGGCGTAGGCGGCGAAGGTCACCAGGTCGCTCTGCCGGAAGAACTCATGGAGGCCCATCGCGATCCCGAGGCCGTCGGCGAGGTCGTAGGCGCAGCCAATC
>DATJYD010000639.1:0-2670 GCA_035499755.1 Fimbriimonadaceae bacterium | reverse complement strand
CCGAACACCGACGTGATCGCCACGTCCCCGGAGATCTCCGGCATGTGGCAGGACTGGCAGCTGCGCGTCTCCCGGTAGTCGCTGTGCAGCCACTCTTGATACGGCACCTGCTCCGGCAGCTCGCCGATCACCGTGCCCCGGGCGTCGAGCGCCTGCGTCACCAATGTGTGGCACGTGGCGCACAGCTCCGAGGAGCGTATGTGCTTTGCCTCGGTTGGTTGAAAGCCGGACGACGATTTCATGATGGTCGTGTGGCCTTTATCGATTTCGAACGGACCATAGGCGCGGCGATCGTCCGGCCCGGCCTTCTCGTCGATCTTGAAGCCGCCGACGAAGCTTTCCCGCCGGCCCAGATTCTCTTCGGTGATCTGGTGACACACCGAACAGGAGACCCCGTCGTCGGCGAACCGGTCGGCGAGCCTTCGGGAGTCGGGCGGCAGATGCGCGAAGGCTTCCCCCTCGCCGCCGGCCAGTCGAGCTTCGTACCGCATCATCGGCATGTGGCAGATGGAGCACTCGTCCTGAATGACCGCGGAGGCGGTGGGATGGTCGATCATTTCGCGACGCACGCCCGCCATCCAATACGGATCGCGGCCCGAGTTGGCCATCATGCTGGTTCGCCAGTCGATGCCGATCGAGACGCCTTCGCCGGTTGGAGTCGTCATGCCGTTGTGGCAGGCGATGCAACGATCCGACGTCTGGAAATGCGTGCCGTAGCTCTTCCGGGCCTCGATCTTGTCGGAGGTGGCCGCCCCCGACGGCGGAACTCGCAGCGGCTCTGCGCGCACCGACGAGCTCGCCGCGAGCGCCAACACGAGCGGGAAGAGCGAGCCCAATCTCTTGAGCATCGGATGCTCCCTCACTCCCTCACTCCCTCACCATCCCTCCGTGAGACTCCCGTCCGGAAAGTCCCACAGCAGGTAGAACATCACCTGCTTGGGCCGGTCGGCGGTGTTGTTCACGGGAATCCGGTAGCCGACGTTGCCCAAAATGTGCATCCGCTTGCTGATCGGGATCTGGATTTCGAGGGCGACGTCCCAGTTCGTCGACGCGCCGCTGACCAGATCGCGGTCGGCGATGACTTCGACCATCGGCGACCACCGGCGGCCGAATCCGCCGTCTGCGCTGAACGTCTTGCCGATGGCCGTTCGGAGATACCACGCCCTGGAAACCGCGTCCCGGTTCGTGGGCAACTCGACTCCGGCCTGCACCTGGAGAAAGCTGTCGGCCGGTAGAATTTGTCCGTAGGCTGCGAACAATTCGAAGACTGCGGATTCCCCGCCCGTTCCCAGGGTCTTGTCTCCGGTGGGGGCGCTCACCTCTCCGCCTACGCTCAGGATCGACCCCTTCTCGATGCTGTGGAACAGCTCCTGCTTGTAGCCGAGCGCGACGTCGCCGAACGCCGAGCTCCGGGTGCCGTTGTCCTGTGTGAACACGTACGGCACTATGGCTTCGATCATGCCGGAGGCGCCGATGCGCTTCTCCCAGAGGGCCTTCATGGCGGCCGTTCCGTGCCCGTCGAACGCGCCCGTGATCACCGCCTCGTTTTCGGGAAAAGCCTTTTCCGTGATCAACGGGCGCGGGAGATTCAGGTTGCCGCGGGGCCAGGACTTGTCGGTACACAGACTGCGAAGGTAGTCGATGACTTTGCCGATTTGCTCCTGGGTCAACTGGTCCTTGAACGACGGCATGATCGCGGAGAAGCCCCGTGCCGGGCCGCCGTTCGTGATGATGGCGCGCCACTGGCTGTCCGGCTCGGGGGTGGAGGTGGAACAGTCGCTGAAGTCCGGGAACGTGGACGGCCGCTCAAAGCCCACGAGACTTTGCGAGTGCCCCTTTCCGAGTGGTCCATGGCAGGCGGCGCACCCGCTGTCGTAGATCTGTTTGCCGGTCCCGAGCGTCATCTTGACGGCCGGGGTTGGCCGAGCTGACGGAGCTTGCCCCATCAGCGCCGCGGCCGGCAAGGCAAACATCCCGATGGAAACGACCCTCAGCCATCGCGCCGAGCGGGTCGTGCCTGCGGCACCACTCGTGTGCACGCACCAGGTTGGCGCGCTTTGCCGGCCAGACGGTCCGAAATGAACGGGTTTCTCGCCCCACATCCTGTGGGGGCCCAGGCGAGCGCCGGCGGGCATTGTCATCGGGTCGTCGATGCGCGGTTTCAACGAGATCGCTGGACGAGCATACCGCCGCACGCAGCGGCCCGGAGCCGATGTCCACGTACACAGAGACGGCGTGCGTTGCACCCACTCGCGCCCGCTCGCCTTCGGGGTTCACCTTTCGAGGCGCAGCCTCTCCGAAACGCGCAACCAGTAAGGAAAGAGGGGGCACGTCTCGCGACGTGACCCCTTGATTTGCTTGGTTGCGGGGGAGGGATTTACCGCGGTCCTTCGGACCGCGTTCTGCTCCCGTGAGATCGCTTCGCTCGCCGCAGGAGCAGTCGAACCCTCGCGCTGCTCCGCGGCGCTCTTCGAAGGTTCAAATCCCTCCCCGAGTGTGGCCTTCTAGAAAGGAAATCGCCGGGCCCGTGCCCCGGCGATGAAGTTGCTTGGTTGCGGGGGAAGGATTTGAACCTTCGACCTTTGGGTTATGAGCCCAACGAGCTACCAGGCTGCTCCACCCCGCGTCAGGAAGGCGCACGTTATCGAAAGCGATGAGGCAGGTCAAGCG
>DATJYD010000638.1:0-4124 GCA_035499755.1 Fimbriimonadaceae bacterium | reverse complement strand
ATGGATTTCGACGCCGCCGATCGGTCTCCTCTCGCCGAGCCCGGCCTCGGCATCAAAGAGGGCGACTACCTCATCGAAGTGGCGGGCCGCGAGGCGAAGGTCGGCACCTCCTGGCGCGAAGCTCTCCTCGGCCGCGCCGGTCAGCTCGTAACGATCAAAGTCAACTCAAAGCCGTCCGAGACCGGCGCGCGGAGCGTCGAGATCAAGCCCGCCGCGAGCGAGGTCGATATGCGCTTCTGGGATTGGATACAAAACAGGAAGGCGTACGTCGACAAGGCGTCCGGCGGGAAGCTTGCCTACGTCTACCTGCGCTCAATGGTGGAATCGGACATGTCCGACTTCATCCGCCAATACTATCCGCAGCGAGACAAAGAGGGCCTGATCATGGACGTGCGCTTCAATACCGGCGGCCTCATCTCCGACCACATCATCACCGTGCTCAAGCAAAAGGGCCTCGCCTTCTGGAACCAGCGCAACACGACCGTGCCGTGGACCCGGGAGGGAGACTTCTTCCCCGGCCCGATGGTCTGCCTGGAGAACGAATACAACTACTCCGATGGTGAGGAGTTTCCGTACTACTTCAAGGAACTCAAGCTTGGCCCCGTGATCGGCCGGCGAACCAGAGGCGGCGAAGTCGGCTCCGACCCCGGCTGGCCGCTCGCCGTCGGGGGCCGGGTGAGCGTGCCCAACTACGGCATGTTCTCGCCCGAGAAAGGCTGGGTAATCGAGGGCCACGGCGTCGATCCCGATATCGACGTCCTGAACGATCCGAACGCCTGGGCGCGCGGCAAGGATCCGCAACTCGACAAGGCCATCTCCGTGCTTCTGGATGAGATCCAGCAGCATCCCTACAAGATCCCGACCTTCCCGCCGCCCCCGGTGAAGGTCGGCGGTTAGTCGCGACTCCCTTCGATCTGGTTAGCCCGAATCACGCATTTGGAGCGATCACCGTAGCGGCAGGGCTTGCCCTGCGAACTCGCCATGCCTGAATCGAGCTAGGATCGCGCTGCCCCACCCCCACGGTTATCCTCCCAAGGAAGCCCTGTACTCACAGCCCGAGCCCGAGCGATCGCAGAAACTCCTCCGCGTTGGGATTCACGAGCGAGACCTGGTCCTGCACCTTTGCATAGGCGTCGTAGACCCACTCCCATTCCTTCCCGTAGCTCGCGAGCCACACCTCGCGATGCCTTTCCTTGATGGAAGGCCGCTCCGACGCCACTATGAGAATCACGTAACCGACCTCGGTTCCGTACAAGATGCAGCCCCAGACGAGGGTGTCGCCCTCGATTGCAACCGCGTCGGCGTAGAGGAAGACTTCGGCTTTGCGCGCCATCCGCTGAAGGGAGAAAGGAACGAGGGCGCCGTGCCACTCGTACCGGTAGGCCGCGACAAGGCTGCATGCTCGAAAGTCGTAGTCGACAGGCATCCCCGGAGGCCATTCCGAGCGCCCGACCAGCGGGTTGAGCCCCAACCCGAGCCATTCGAAGTTCTCATGGCTCACCGACATGCGGAACCGATCGCCACGAATGTCGAAGTCGAGAATGCGGCCGTCGTGCAAACCGGCCCTGAGAAACTTCTCTGGCAGGCCGAATCGGGACGCCGCTTTGCGAGTCACCGAATCGGCCGCTTTGCGCCACTCCCGGTTCACCGCATCGTCCGCCGAGTAGCCGATCCAATACAGCGCCCAGGGACCGAGGTCGAAGAGATGTCTCAGCCAACGCGGCCTCCTCCGCCTCCCCTTGCGTACAACGAACTTCGTTCGGTCGATAAACCAAGCCATCGCCCCGTCCTCTACCTACGACGGCTACGCAAATGCCAGAGGGCCGACATGCATTCCGCCTGCCACACTTCCCAAGCCGCGATGCGGACGCTCTACACCCCCCTCCCGAGGGGGAAGTGCTTCTACCGCAGAGCCGCCGCTTCGTCCGTCCGTTCCCAGGGAAACGCAGGATTGCCGAAGTGCCCGTTCTTCGCCGTGGGCAGATACTTCGCGTCGAGCAGCCCCAGATGCTTGATGATCGCTTGGGGAGACAGATCGAAGTTCGCGCGCACCTTCTGCTCGATCTCCAGCGGATCGACCTTCTCCGTCCCGAAGGTCTCGATGTTCAGCGACACCGGCTGAGCGACTCCGATCGCGTAGGCGAGCGCCACCACGACCCGGTCCGCCAACCCCGCCGCCACGATGCACTTCGCCACGTGCCGCGACATATAGGCCGCGCTTCGGTCGACCTTCGTCGGGTCCTTCCCGCTGAACGCGCCGCCTCCGTGCGGGCACATGCCACCGTAGGTGTCGACGATGATCTTCCGCCCCGTCACGCCCGTATCCGCCTGGGGCCCGCCGATCTCGAAGATCCCGGTCGGGTTGATATGGAACTTGATCTCCCCGTCGATGTACTCGCAGTAGTCCTGAAGCACAGGCTTGATCACATGCTCATGCACGATCTGCCGAACCTGCTCTTGAGAAGTCGTCGGCGCGTGCTGATGGCTGAGCACGACCGTATCGATGTGCTTCGGCATCCCCAGGTTATCGTAGATCACGCTAACCTGGCTCTTCGCATCCGGTCTCAATCCGAGCTTTGGGTCGGCCCGGCGCACATCGGCCGCCTTCCGCATGAGGGCGTGGGCGATCGAGATCGGCAACGGCATATAATCCGGCGTCTCGTTCGTCGCCATGCCGAACATCATGCCCTGGTCGCCCGCGCCGCCCGTGTCGACGCCGACCGCGATATCCGGCGACTGCTCCTGGATCGCGAGCATCACGCCGCAAGTGTGCCCATCGAAGCCAAGCTCCGTACTGGTGTAGCCGACGTCGGTGATCGTCTTCCGGACCAGGTCCGCGACCTCGACGTATCCGTCGACCGTGACTTCTCCCGCCACTACCGCAAGCCCGCGCGTCAAAAGCGTCTCGATCGCCACCCGGGCTCTCTTGTCTTGAGAAAGAAACGCATCGAGCAGAGCATCGGAGATCTGATCGGCCAGCTTGTCGGGGTGGCCCTCGCTCACGCTTTCAGAGGTATAGATTCGCATGGCAACGAGGGGGGAGTGTACCAGGTGCTATCGAGGCCTCGGCACCTGTCCAGCGTACGTGAATGTCGGTTCCTTCCCCTGATCGCCGGCCGGCATGTGCATTGGACAGACCGGAGTCGTCTATAGATGAGTAACCTGACCCAAGCAAGGCAGAACACAGAATGGCGACCCCGGGAGTACCCGCCTCCACCCTTCGAGCAAGAAACGGACCCAGACCGAAGAGCCGCGCTCGACAGGTCCTGACCTGGGTCGTTACGCTCGCCGTTGTCGGTCTCGTCGTGATCTGGGCCTGGGGCAAGCTCCATGCGGCTCCGGCGGCCAAGCTCATCACGGCCAAAGTCTCCGTCGGCGACCTTGTCGAGACCGTGTCCGCCTCCGGCAGCGTAACCGCGCAGACCGGCGCCGAGGTCCACATCGGATCTCAGATCAGCGGAACGATCAAACGGCTGGCAACCGACGTGGGAAGCCACGTCAAAGCCGGCCAGCTCATCGCCGAACTCGACTTGCCGGACCTTCGGGATCAGCTCCGAGCATCGCAAGCCGCTCTCGCCCAGGCGCAAACGAAGTACGCCCAGGAGATTTCCGGCGTCAACCAGGTGAACACCCAGACCTCGGCTTCGCTAAACGTCGCCCGGCAGGCCGTACTGAGCGCGCGCCAGAAGCTCAGCGTCGCGCAAGCCAACGCCAAGCAGCAGAACGCGCAGACCCCGAGCGATATCAGGAAAGCGGAAACCGCCCTGTCGACGGCTCGATCCACCCTCGCCCAAACTCAGGCCGGCGCCAACCTGCAGGTAACGACCGCCCAAGAAGCCGTCACCCAGGCTCAGGCAAACGCGACGAACTCCGCGGCTAACCTCGCCCGGTACCAGAAGCTCTACGCCGAGGGCTTTGTCGCCAAGGCGGACCTCGATTCCGCCGTCGCCCAGAACGGGGTCTATCAGTCCCAAGTCCGGGCTGCCCAGCAGAACGTCGATCTCGTCAAACAGAAGGTCGCCGCCGACCTTCAGGCCGCACGCGACAGCGTGGGTTCGGCTGAAGCTGCCCTCGCCGCCGCGAAAGCCGAAACGCAGACGGTGCTCGCGCGAGCCGCCGACGTC
>DATJYD010000637.1:0-3048 GCA_035499755.1 Fimbriimonadaceae bacterium | reverse complement strand
GGCCTCGATCCCGGCCGGCAAGGCCGAGCCGTTCGTGTTTTGCGGAAGATTTGTGCTCATTAACCTATTTCTCTACGCAAGAACGGGCTCATTCACGTTCCCGTTCAGTCTGGACCGGGCGCGGGTTACAGGGCTGGGCCTTATTTCCCGTTGTCCAGACGCTAAAAGGATGGGTTCGCGACATGAAAACGGGGTGAGGTTCGGCGACTCCCCGTGTTCGACGGTCGCGTGATCATGAAAATTCATCGGAGATTCATGCGGGGGTAGGGCTTCGTTCCTAAGCGCGTGTGCCGCCGGAGGCTATGACGACGCTCGCTCTGCTTGGGACCCCGGGGCGCATCCGCACATGCCCGCAAGCCACTCCGCGAACGCCGTGCGCGCCGCCTCCAGCTTCTTCGCCCGCTTGACGCCCTTGTCGCGTGTCGCCTCGTCCGGTTCGGGAAAGAGACCCCAGTTGATGTTCATGGGCGAGAACTCGCGGGGCGTTTGATCCCGAAGGTGGGCAAGGAGTGAGCCGAAGGCGGTAGGCCGGGGCGGCGGCTCGATATCCGCGCCGCTCGATCGCGAAGCCGCCACGATGCCCGCGTAGATCCCCATCGCCGCCGACTCGACATATCCCTCGACTCCGGTCAGTTGGCCGGCCACATACAATCCGGGCTGAGGCTTCATCTCCAGGAACGGGGTTAGGACGCGCGGCGCCTCGATGTAGGTGTTCCGGTGAATGACTCCGTAGCGGACGAACTCCGCATGTTCCAGCCCGGGCACCATTCTGAAGATCCGTTTCTGCTCGCCCCATTTGAGGCGGGTTTGGCAAGCGACGAGGGAATAGAGGCTCTTCTCCCGATTCTCCGGACGAAGCTGCAGCGCTGCCCAGGGCCTTCGCCCCGTTCGCGGGTCGGTCAGCCCGACCGGCTTGAAGTTGCCGAACGCGAGCGAACGGGCCCCCTTCTCCGCGATCGCCTCGATCGGGGTGCAGCCCGAGAAGTACTGGATCTTCTCGATGAACTCCCCTTCCTCCATTCCCCCGGCTCGAGCCGCCTGGAGGCCCGGGCTCGGATCGGGGGTGGACGTACGCTTCCCGCCCGCCTCGAAGGCATGGACCGGCGCCCGTTCGGCAGCGACCAGCTCCCGGACGAACGCTTCGTAGGAGTCGCGGTCGAAGGGGCAGTTGAGATAATCGTCGCCCTCTCCCTTGTCATAGCGGCTCTGGGCGAAGACGACTTCGAAGTTCAGCGACGAGGCCTCGACGGTGGGCGAGACCGCGTCATAGAAGTACAGGTGCGAGCGGCCGGTGAGCCGGGCCAACCACTCCGCGAGATCGGGAGGCGTCAGCGGCCCCGTCGCGAGGATCAGGGGGCCGAACTTCGATGCCTCTTCCGCCATCGCCGGCGTGAACTCCTCTCGCACGACCTCGATCCGAGGATGGTCCTCGATCTTCTTCGTGATCGCCCTTCCGAAGGCCTCACGGTCCACGGCAAGGGCCTGCCCGCCGGGAACGCTGTGCCGCTGCGCGGTCTGCAGCACGAGAGAGCCGAGCGCCGCCATCTCCGCCTTGAGCTGTCCAGCCGGCGAAGCCGGGGAGTTGGACTTGAGAGAATTGGAGCACACGAGCTCCGCGAACCATCCGGTCACGTGGGCCGGGGTCGTCTTCGCCGGCCTCATCTCGTAAAGCCGGACGTTCTCGCCTCGCTCCGCCGCCGCCCAGGCGGCTTCCACGCCGGCGAAGCCGGCTCCGGCAACCGTGATCATTTCTTCATTCTGCCCTTTGGGCTTCAGGTTCAGCCTGATTGGGACAGCTATGCCATCTACGGCGAATAGGAATTAGCCGGCAAGGGGCTGCCGGTGCTCCGGATCGGAGTAGGTGACCCGGTTGCGGCCGTTGGCCTTCGAGGTGTATAGGGCGGCGTCGGCGGCATTCACCAGCTCCGAGGCGGATGCGATCACCGGGCATGTGCTTGCGGCCCCGATGCTGATCGTCACCGGACGCTCGGGCCAAGGCGTGTGCTCGACCGCGGACCGGATCGACTCCGCGAGAGCCAGGAGTTCCTTCGCCGTGATCTTCGGGCAAATGACCGCGAACTCCTCGCCGCCATATCTGGCGGGAAGGCAACCTTCCGGGCAGGAATCGCGAATGACCCAAGCCACGTGCTTCAACACGATGTCCCCGCACGGGTGGCCGTAGGTGTCGTTGTAATCCTTGAACCGGTCCACGTCGATCAGGAGGAGGGAGAGTTTGTGCTTCTTCCGTTTGGAGATCTCGAAGTTCCTCGCTAACTCCTCCTGGAAGGCCCGGTGATTGGCGATGCCGGTCAAGCCGTCCGTGAACGCCAGCGATTCCAGTTGGGAGTTGGCCTCTTCGAGGGCGTTCGTCTGAATCTCCAGCGCGAGGTTCGTGTCGTGGATCTCCAGGACCTGACTCTGGACCTGTTCGTCGAGGAGCTTGCGTTCGGTGGTGTCGACGACGTTGACGAGGATCTGAGAGGGATTCCCCTGCGCGTCTCGCTTGAAGACGACGTCGCGCGTCTGGAGCCAGCGAAGCTCGCCGGCTGCGCTAATACAGCGGAACTCGACGTCGAGGACCGCGCCATCTTCGAGTCGCTCGCAATCCAAATATCGGTTATAGAGGATGTCGAGGTCTTCCGGATACATCAGCGGCGGCAGCGGATCGGGGCCCATTTCCGCGATCTCCTCTTCCGAGAAACCGAGCATGGTTCCGAGCGGGCGATTCGAATAGACGATCCGCCGCTGCTGCAAGTCGAAGATGTACGAGATCGTCGGGCTGTTGAGAGCGATCGATTCAACCAGGGCTTGCTCTTCTCGTGCCTGCGCTTCATGCTCCTTCTGCTCGGAGATATCGACACCCATTTCGAAAACGGCCAACAACCGTCCGTCGCGAGATCGCTGCTCTCTCACCGACGAGAGAGCCACAAACGTGGTCCCATCTTTCTTGATGTAGACACGTTCTGAGGGGCCCGTGCCGCCTTGGGTTACCGGCTCGGCGAGGAGGTCGGCTAACCTCAAAGCGCCAACCGCCTCGGCCCGGGAGTA
>DATJYD010000636.1:0-2927 GCA_035499755.1 Fimbriimonadaceae bacterium | reverse complement strand
CCGCCTCCCCCCCACACGTGCCTGGTCGTCTCCGGCGGCCACACCGAGTTGGTGCAGGTGCATGATCTCGGCCGATACGAGATCGTCGGGCAGACGCGGGACGATGCGGCGGGCGAGGCGTTCGACAAAGGCGCTCGCCTGCTCGGGCTTGGCT
Organism: Fimbriimonadaceae bacterium; assembly: GCA_035499755.1. Taxonomy (GTDB): domain Bacteria; phylum Armatimonadota; class Fimbriimonadia; order Fimbriimonadales; family Fimbriimonadaceae; genus JAEVZK01. The sequence continues at coordinate 2,773 of DATJYD010000636.1, read as the reverse complement.
ACCCAGGCGGTTATGCGATCCAGGAAACGGCGCGCGGCGGGAACCCGCACCGCTACGCTCTGCCTCGTGGTCTCTCGGGCGAAACCACCGACTTCTCGTTTAGCGGGCTGAAGACGGCGGTGCTGCGGCTGGTGGAAGGGGAAGGGGCGTCGATCGACGTTGCGGACGCGGCTGCGAGCCTGCAAGAGGCGATCGTGTCCGTGCTCGTCGACCGGGCGATTCTTGCCTGCGAGCGGCTCGGGTCGACGGTTCTAACCCTGGTCGGCGGCGTTGCCGCGAATGAAGCCCTTAGGTCCCGACTCGCCGAGGCCTGCGACCGCAACGGGATCCGGTTCTATACGCCTCCCTTGGAGATGTGCACCGACAACGCGGCGATGATCGGCCTCGCCGCTTCTTTCCGCCTCGGCCGCGGCGAATGCGACGATTTCGACCTCGAGCCGTTGGCGAACGCGCCACTGCCGTAGCACGCTCAGCAGAGTTTTCGTCGCGAGAGGGGGTCACTCATTCCGGGCGCAGGAGGGGGTGTAAGCTTGCAAGCCTAATGAGAATGATGGACGAGGTCGACATCCAGATCCTGCGGCTGCTCCAACAGGACGGGAGGATCACGAACGCCGATCTCTCGAAGCGGGTCGACCTGTCTCCTCCCTCGGTTCTGCAACGGGTGCGTGCGCTCGAAAAGGCTGGGTTCATCCGGGGCTACACCGCGATCCTCGATCCCGACCGGCTTGGGCTGAAGATCATGGCCTTCGCGCAGATCAGCCTGTCCTTGCATCAAGACATGCCGATCGAGCGGTTTCGGCGATCCATCCAGGATATCGACGAAGTCCTCGAGTGCTACCACGTCTCCGGCGAGTACGACTTCCTGCTCAAGATCGTAGTCAAAGATATGCGGGCTTACGAGGCTCTGATCCGCGAGAAGATCAGCCGCATTCGGGGAATCCGCCAAATCAACAGCTCGTTCGTTTTTGGAGTCCCGAAGCACTCGGCCGCGATTCCGATCTAAGTCATGTCCGAGGACGGCCCACCCAGAGACGTTTGAGTTCCATGCTTCCGATACTTCTTGTTGAGCTCTTATGCACGCGAAGACCATTAACCACGCCAAGCCACGCCCTTCCAAGCTCGATGCTGTCGATGGATGGGGTTCGGGATATCTGAACAGCGTTCTTGGCGCGATCGGCGAGACGCCGATGGTTCGCCTCAACCACCTTCTCAAGGAATATCCGGTCGAGGTCTTCGCCAAGTGCGAGTTCATGAATCCGGGCGGCTCGGTAAAGGACCGGATCGGATTCGCGATGATCGAAGAGGCCGAGCGGACGGGGAGAATCAAGCCCGGCGACACCCTGATCGAGCCGACAAGCGGCAACACCGGCATCGGCCTCGCACTTGCGGCTGCGGTGAAGGGCTACCGGCTGATCATCACGATGCCGGAGAAGATGAGCGCGGAGAAGCAGCTCGTTTTGGAGGCTCTCGGCGCGGAGATCGTGCGCACCCCGACGGCGGCCGCGCACGACTCACCGGAATCGAATTTCGGGGTCGCCGAGCGGCTGCACCGCGAGATCCCGAACTCGCACATCCTGGACCAGTTCGCGAATCCCTCGAATCCCGACGCCCACTATCATGGGACAGGCGAGGAGATCATCCGGCAGTGCGGGGGGCGGGTGGACTATTTCGTGTCCGGCGCGGGGACCGGCGGGATGATTACCGGCGTGGGGCGGAAGCTGAAGGAGAAGGTTCCGGGCGTGCGGATCGTCGGCGTCGATCCCTACGGGTCGGTGCTCGGCGGCGGAGAACCGGGGCAGCCCTACGCGGTCGAGGGGATCGGCTACGACTTCTTCCCGAAGGTGCTCGATATGAGCGTGGTGGACCGTTGGGTCAAGACGGAAGATGCCGAGTCGTTCCGCTGGGCATTGCGGATCATCCGCGAAGAAGGGATGCTCGTCGGCGGGAGTAGCGGAGCGGTGATGGTCGGGGCGGAGGCGATCGCCAGGGAATGCAAAGAGGGGGAGCGGATCGTCGTTATTTTCGCCGACTCGGTCCGGAACTACATGAGCAAGTTCCTGTCGCCCGAGTGGCGTCGCGAGAGAGGCTACGACTTCTAGTTTCGGCAACCGAACCCGGCGTCGCGCGGTCCAGGGACGGTTAGAAGCTTAGCCTTCGAGCCGCGCCGCGGAAACGAGTCGTTTTCGATCTGCCTACCGTCAAACAGCCGCGGTCGCTACAATAGAACATCATGCCTACGCCCACCCCCTCTACAAAGCTCGATGAATTGGTTGCTCTGCTCGACACGGCGGTGGAGGAGCAGGAGACGAAGGGGTGCTGCTATGCGGTCAAAGCGGCGCTCGAGCGGGTGGTTCATTCGGGCGAGGACTTCATCGATCCTTCCTTTCTTAAGCCGGCCCGCGACAGCTACGCCCGCCGCTTGCTCCACAAGGACCCGAAGGGTCGGTACACGGCGCTCGTGATGGTGTGGGACAAGGGACAGGGAACCGCCCTCCACGACCACGACAACATGTGGTGCGTCGAGTGCGTCTATCGCGGCCGCATCAAGGTGGATTCGTACCGGATGCTCTCCGACGGCGGTGATGGGAGCGATCGCAACTCCCCGGTCTACGCCTTCGAACACGAAACCACGGTTTACGCCGGGCCCGGCGAGGCGGGGGCTCTGATTCCTCCCTTCGATCATCACACGATCCGCAATCCCGACGAATCGTCGGCGGTGACCATCCACATCTACGGAGGCGAGATGACGCACTGCCACGTTTTCCTCCCCGTC
>DATJYD010000635.1:0-3287 GCA_035499755.1 Fimbriimonadaceae bacterium | reverse complement strand
GGCCGGATCGCCGTCATACCCGACGACAATATCGACACGGATGGGACCATGCCCGCGCGGTTCCTCACCCGGGACATCCGGTCCGGCTATGGCGAGTTGCTCTTCCGCGATGTCCGGGGCGGTTCGTCAGTGTGAGGCAACAGCCTATGTGCCACGAAATGAGAGCTCTTACCCTTTCCCTGTTCGCCGCCCTTCTCCTCGCCGGGTGCCAGACGAAACCGGATCAACAAAGCGGTTCCGGGATCAGCGGGCCTGTAACCTCGACTGATGGAGGCCAAGAAACCGACAGCCTCAACCGCACCTACCACCTCAAGGATCTCCAGCGGGTCCCCATCACGATTAACGGCCACCGGATCCAGGTCTGGGTCATGGACGACGAGGGGAAGCGCCAGGAAGGGATGATGTGGCTGACGGCAAGCGATGTCGGAGACAACGACGGCATGATCTTCGCTTTCCCTGACATTCAACCGCCATCCAACGGCTTCTGGATGAAGAATACGATCCTGGCCCTCGACATCACGTTCATTTCCAAAGACATGAAGGCGATCAATACCCAGATCGGCCAGCCCTACGATCTCACGAACCTTTCGGCTTCCGCGCCTTACCAATATGTTCTGGAAATGAAGAAGGGGGCGGCTCAGCGGCTTGGGATCAAGCCCGGTACCGTCATTCCGATTCCCAGCTCCGTCAAGGGCCATCCCTAGCGCCGGCCCAAAGTTGATCATTGACTTAATACTATTCCGCCTGGCGCGGATCCGGGAGTTGGAAACCCAACTCGCTCAACGTCCAAGCGAGCGCGACGAGCGGCTGCGTCAAATCCGCGAGACGGAGCGTAAGTACCGTGCTCGATGGTCGGCCTTCACGGCCCGCTTTGGACAGCCCTAAACTGGTGGGGGATCCTGACCAGCAGCGGGTGTTGACCTTGGGATCGGGCGGGTGTTACGGTCAGATTCCTCCGCTCCGGCCCGCTGGGGCGGGCCGTCGGTCGGAGTGACGAGGGTGCGGAGAACGACTTACCGGACCAGATTCAGCGGGACGCCGAAAGACCGTTGGCGATTTTTCTGAATCGTTTCGGTCCTTCGGCTCGTCTCTATGCGGTCTAAAAACACATGACCGGGATGCCGAGAATGGGTTTTCCACCGAGGAGAACGCTGTTTTCCAGAAAGGCGGCTGAGTGCCCATATCGGGCTCGGGCTGATGTTAAACTGACAGACCGCGCACCGTTTGCGTGCGGGCCTCCGTCATGTCTATGCCAAATGACGCACTGCGAGACTCGCTTGCCGAGAAGAAGTGGCTCACCGCCCTATCGAGGGGCGACCCAACCGCTCTCGGCGGGATCTACGAGATGTATGGGGAGCGCATCTTCCGATACACCTATCGCATGCTTGGCAACCGCAGCGACGCCGAAGACGCGACCGCGGAGACTTTCCTCCGGGTCCTGCGTCGCTCGGCCGAGCTTCGCGCGGACGGGGCGTTCCGAACTTGGCTGTTCCGGATCGCTCGCAATCTCTGTATCGACAAAATGCGGCAGCACAAGCTCATGGAGCTGCCGGCCGACGCGCAATATGCCGGCGGTGAGGAAAAAGCGACTTTGCGTATTACAATTCAGCAAGCGCTCTCCGATCTGCCGACCGAGTATAGGGAGCCGCTCGTCCTGTGCGACTTAGAGGACATGGCGGCAAGGGAGGCGGCGGAAGTGCTGAAGATCAGCGTCCCCGCGCTCAAGAGCAGGCTTTACAGAGGACGTAGAGCCTTACGAGACAAACTGGGCGGAGCCCTCGAGAGGATGTCATGAACAGTGATTTCTATCAGAAGCTAGTCGATCTCTACGCCGGCCGCGAACTGCCGGCGGAACTCGAAGACCAGATGGAGTTGGCCGCATTCAACGACCAATCGCTGGCCCACGACATGTCGACGCTGAGGAAGACCGTGGACATGGTGCGGGAAGATCCCGGCGCCGAGTTCACCGAGGAGTCCTACCAGCGCGTTTTAATGAAGCTCTATGCGCGTGGGGTCGAGATTCAGACCACGGCGCCGGAGCCTGCGCATCTACAATATCAACTGCCGATGCAGGGATGATCCATGATGAGGTGATTCTTGATGAGGTGATGGCCTGAACAGGATCGAAAGAGCATCAGCCCATCAGCCCATCAGCCCATCAGGAATCAGCCCATCACCGACGAGAGGAACGAATTGAAGCTTGATTGTCCACGTAAGGATTTCAACGACGCCGTGACCATGGCGGCCGCCGCGGCCAGCCAGCGCACTTCCGTCAATATCCTTCAGAACCTGAAGGTCGAGGCCGGGCCTACCGGCGTTCGCGTACTGGGGTGCGACGGCGAGATGTGGATCGAGCGCGAAGTCGCGTGCATGGTCGGCGAATCTGGCGCGGTCTGCCTCCAGGCCAGCGTCCTGAAAGAGCTCGTCAGCAAGCTTCCCGACGGCGATCTCCAGCTCTCGACGATCGACGGCAATGGCGCCTTGCTGAAGGAAGGCGCCGCCGAATACAAGCTCCAGACCCTCGACGCGGAGGATTTCCCGCCTGCTCCCGATATCGAAGGCGAAAGTGAATTGCGCCTCAAGATGGGCGAGCTTCGCGCGGCGGTGGATTCCGTTTCCTACGCCGTCTCCACCGACCAGCACCGGCAGATCCTGACCGGCGTGCTGTTCATCTACAACGGCGAGACTTTGACCTTGGTCGCGACCGATACGCATCGGCTGGCCGTGCGGCGGCTGGACCAGTCGGGTATCGGGGCGAGCGTCACCGCGGTGGTCCCCGAAAAAGCTCTCCGGGCGATCAAGGGCCTGCCGGTGGCGGACGACAGCGAGATCACGCTGCGGTTCGGCTCCGGCCGCATGGGCGTGGAAGCTGGAGGCGCCAAGGTCATCACCCAGCTTCTCGCGGGCGCCTATCCCAACTGGGAGCGGGTCGTGCCGACCGAATCGACTCGAAGCTGGTCGGTCGAAACGGATCAGCTTGCGGAGCGCGTCGAGCGCACGATGGTCCTTGCCCGAGACAACGCAAACCGGATTCGCTTCAAAGGGGCAGACGATCAGATCGTGATCGCCGCCCGCTCGGAAGAGAAAGGCGAGGCGAAGGAAGAGGTCCCGATGATCGGCCGTGACGGCGATATCGAGATCGCCTTTAACGGCCGCTATGTGGTGGACGCCCTCAAGGCGATCCACGACACCGGTGTCCGGATCGAGATGACGGAGTCTTCCCGCCCGGCCGTATTCCGCCCGGCGGAGGACGGCGAGGGCTACTTCTGCGTCATCATGCCAATGGC
>DATJYD010000634.1:0-5482 GCA_035499755.1 Fimbriimonadaceae bacterium | reverse complement strand
GACCGATCAGGATCGCTCCGCCAAGTTGGGGTAGCTGTAAACTCCCAACTCCCAACTCCCAACTCCAAACTCCCAACTCCAAACTCCAAACTTGATTTACGCCGCCGATTCCCAGGGACAGAAGATCGAAGCCGCGAAAGGCCGGAAGGGAACGTGCCCGACTTGCGGCGAGCCCCTCCTCGCCAAGTGCGGCGAGATCAAGATCTGGCATTGGGCGCACGTCGCCCGCCTCGAATGCGATTCCTGGCAGGAGCATGAGACCGAATGGCACCGGGGCTGGAAGCTCCTCGTTCCCTCCGATCGCGCCGAGGTCTGCATGGGCGAGCACCGCGCCGACATCCTCGGCCTCGAGGACTGCGTGATCGAACTGCAGCACTCCCCGATCTCGCCGAAGGACATCCGGGGGCGGGAAGCGTTCTACGGCAAGATGATCTGGCTCCTCGACGGGGGCCCCTTTCGCGATCAGCTCAGGGTCGAGAAGCGGGCGAAGGAGATCTTCTTCTCCTGGAGCCCATCTCGCCCAAGCTGGCTCAGCGCGAATAAGCCGGTCTTCATCCACGGCTTCACCCTCGGCACCCATCTCAACGCCATCAACAAAGCGTCGGGTCGACTCGAACGCCAGTTCCGGCCCCTCGCCGTGAGCGACGACATCCTCCAGATCAAGCAGATCCGCAACCGCCGCTGGGTCAGCGGCGCGGCGAAGATCATCCCTGTGGAGCGATTCCGCGAGCGGCTCCTCGACTTCGGCCAGACCGACGCTTTACCGCTGGACTAGGAGGGCGTTTCCTTGCATGTTGCCTCCTAATCACGTTAGGCAAACCCCCTCCGACCCAACCGCCGTCTTTGGGTTTGGGGAAAGACGGCTTACCACCCCTTCTTCGAGATTGCGGGCGACGAAACAGAAGAGCAAGCTTGCGAGGGTTTGCCCCGACGCCTTTCCCAACTATCGCGAGGTCCGGAGAACTCGCAACGATAGGCTCCTCTGAATCCAAGTCCAGCGTGCAAGGGATCCCGTGCCGGTCTTGCTCCCATCTACCGACGATTCGTGGCGCCCGACGGCAGCCGAGCGCGGCCAGCGCCACGAGAGCGGTGAACCAGCGCATGCAGCGTACCTACGCTCTCGATGCTACAGAGGATCGCTATCGAGGACCTGATAGTCGGCGAGTTGACCGGGCGTCAGCGAGCCCATGAGATCGGCGTCGCCGTTCGCTTCGGCAGCCCGGGCCGTGTAGCCGAGCCAGGCCTCGCGGGGCGTGATGTTCTCGGTGGGGTCGTAGCCTTCCGGGCGGTTCGTGAGCACGCGGATGCCGTCGCGCGGATCACCGGCCACGATCGGACGATCGGAACTGAAGCTGAGCCGGATGCCGGCATCCAAGACCGAGCGGAAGCGCTTCAAATGTGAGCGCCTCTCTGGGCCAAGGTTGCGCAGATAGGCGTGGGCGAATCGGATCAGGAACTCCGGCTGCATCGTGACGAAGCAGTTCAGCTTGGCGAGCCGCTCGATCTGGGTGTCGCTCAGGATCATCGCATGCTCGATGCGGTGCCGGCTCGGCTCGCCGGTCGCTTCCAGGGCGTCCATCACGAGATCGGTCGAGTAGTCGCCGATCGAGTGGATCGCGATCTGGTATCCGGCGTCGTGCGCGGCCGCCACCATGCCATTGAACCGCTCGACGGAGTACATCAACGAGCCGCTCGTCGGTCCGTCGCCACGCTCGCCTTCGAACCTCCCATAGATCGCGGCGGTGGCGGACCCGATCGCGCCGTCGGAGAAGATCTTGATTCCCGCCACCCGGCATGACAGCGGATCCATCGCCGAGGTTAGCTCGGCCAGCCGGCCGGGATCGAGCCGGCGAGGACCGAGAACCGCGCCCCACTGAAGATAGAGGCGGAAACGAATCGGGGCGCCGCGCCGGGCGGCTTCCGCATAGGCCCAGAGCTCCTGCTCCAGATTGAATCGGCCGGTCATCATGTCGCTCGCGCAGGAGATGCCGAGCTCCGCCATCTTCGACGCGGCCAGCAGAATTGCCTCGACCATGTCCTCCGGGCCAGGATGGGGCGCGGCTTCGGTCACCTTCTCGTGAGCATGTTCGAGGAGGACGCCGTCGATTACGCCCGAGGCATCCCGCCGGAAGGTCCCGCCGGGGAAATCGGGCTCGTCGTCCCGAATTCCCGCCGCCCGCAAGGCCGCCGAGTTGGCCACGCTCGCATGGCCGCTGACATGGCGCAGCAGGATCGGCACGGTCGGGCTGATCTTGTCCAGATCGTGCCTGGTGAGATGCTCGCCTCCCGCGTAGCGAGTCTGGTCGTAGTGGACGGCTCCAAGCCACTTGCCGGGCTCGATCTCGGGAAGCCGGTCGCGGAGGGCGTCCAGCACGGTCTCATGCGAATCGCATGCGCCGAGATGGAGCTTCTGGAGATCGAGGCCGGTCGGCAAGATATGGCAGTGCTCGTCGATGAACTTGGGCATCAGCCATTTGCCGGCCAGGTCGACGCTTTCGACGCTCTCGGCCGCAACCGAAGGACCTCGCGCCACCACCTTTCCGCCCTCGACGAGCATCGACTGCACCTGCCCGGTGAAGCCCCAGCGGAAGTCACGGAGAACTGATGAAGGTGATGGAGGTGAGAGGGGGGCGTCGGTCATTTGCTAGCTCTTCTATTCAGGTGCCAGGCCGCCGAACTCGACTGCTGAGGCAGTGAAGCACGAAGACGAGCGGAGGTCGAGGTCCTCGCCTTCCATCGCCCTCACGCCCGAAGCACTTCCGGCACAACCCGTTCCGCGCTTTCGAGCGCACCTTCGACGAAGCCGGTCCACTCGGCCGTATGTTCGCCTGCGAAGTGGACGCGGCCGATCGGCTCCGCGATGTGCTCCATGTGCTCCAGCACATAGCCCGGCGCGAGGTGCGAATAGGAGCCTCGGCAATAAGGATCGGTAACCCAGTCGTGGTACCAGCCCCGCTTGAAGAGCTTGGCCGCCTCGGGCAGGATGAGAGACAGCTCATAAATGCCCGCCCGCACCGGATCGCCCAGGGCGGCCCACTTTTCCGCGTCGCGGCCGCAGATGTATGCCGAGAGGATCGGGGCCTCGCCCATCGAGGCGTTCCAGGTTTGCTGAATCGGGCTGTCGCACATCATGCTGCCGCCCCAGCCTTGGTCTTGCCACCAGGCCTCCTCGAATTCCCAGCAGATTTTGACCGAGTGGCCCATCTTGCAGGCCTCGATCGCGCACCGCTTGGGGCAGGTTAGGGCGGGTTCGAAGACGACCTGTTCGAGAGCGGGAGGCGGCAGGGTCAGGACCACCCGGTCCACCCGAGTGTGCCCGTCCTCGAAGGTCAAGGTCACGCCGTCGGAGTCCTGCCGGACCCGGCGAAGAACGGCGCCGAACTGGGCCGACGCCCGGAGCCGGCAGAGCATCCGCTCGCAGAGATGACGCCAGCCTCCGGGCACCCGGTATGCGCTCATGACGTCTCCATCCCGGTCCAGGTAGTTCAGATAGCCGGTGAGCCAGCCGAGCAGGCCGACGCGGTCGAGATCGTCGCCTTCGTCGCTACGATACTTGGCGGTAACCCACCACAGACCGCGGTCGGTCGTTGTCAGATCGCGGACGAACGCATCGAGGTTCTGATCGTCCAGATTCGCGGCTTCCTCGTTGCGCCAAGGGGGCCTTACGAGGTTGCGGCAAAGCTCCCGGGCGGCGGCCTCGACCCTTAGATCGTCTTCGAGGGCGTCGCTCCAGAGATCGGCCTCGGTGCTGTGCTCGCCGTCGAAGACCACTTTGCCGGGCCAGCTTCCCCGGGTCATGGGCTCGAGGCTGAACTCTTCGAGGAGCCGAATGCAGCGGAGATGATCGGCGTCGATCCACTCGCCGCCCGCTTCGTAGACCGCGCCCTCGCCCTCGTCGATGGTGTGCAGACGCCCACCCGGCCGTCCGCGGGCTTCGAACAACTCGACCTCCGCGCCGTACTTTTCGAGGAGCATCGCCGCGCGCAGGCCCGCCATTCCCAGCCCAACGACTCCCACCTTCATCGAGGTTTGCCCCGGTGGCGGCTCCGCACCACGACGTCGGCGACGAGCAACAAGGCGACGGCCGCGCCCGCGACCGTGATGAGGTTTTGCTCGGCTTGGACGCGGATCATCCAGAGGAGAGCACCGAAAACGAGAAAGGCAGCCGACATGATCAAGGCGGAACTGCCGCGGGCTCTGAGCCTGGCGAGGTTGAGGAGCGCGCCAAGGGCGCAAACGCATGCCGCGATGCTCAGAAACAGCCCGTACTCGCCCTCGTTCAACGCTGACTCCTTGCCGACATTCGCCCCAGCAAGTTGCCCGCCATTATCGTAGGGTACCCCCTGCTCGTGATGGAGGTGATGGAGGTGATGGAGGTGATGGAGGCGATGGAGGAGGCGGCTGATTCCTGATGGGCTGTCCTACACGTCCCACACGTCCAGCCCGTCCTGCTAGACCAGCTTTCCCCAACGCCCAACTACCGTCGCAAGAGCACATCCGCCAAGGAGAAGGCAAAAACTCCGATCGAGACGAAGCCGTTTAGCGTGAAGAACGCCATGTTCACCCGGCTCAGGTCCTGTGGCTTGACCAGGCTCTGCTCGTACACGAGCAGGCCGGCCGCCGCGACGACGCCGGCAAAGAAGACCGGCCCCGCCCCGACCATCATCCCCCCCGCCACCAGGCAGCCCACGGCTAGGAAATGCGCAATGCGGCTTACGAGAAGCGAGCGGGCCTTGCCGATGGACACCGGCAGGGAGCGCAGGCCGTGCTCGCGGTCGAAGTCCTCGTCCTGCAGAGCATAGATGATGTCGAAGCCGCTGCTCCAGAAGATGACGGCGAAGGTGATGGGCAGGATCGGCCAATCCAGCCGCCCGGTCGTGGCGATCCAGGCGGCGGCAGGCGCGATCCCGAGCGACAGTCCGAGGCCGAAATGGCAGAGGGGCGTGAAGCGCTTGGTGAACGAGTAGCCGAGGGTCACGAGGAGGGCTACCGGACTGAGGGCCAGAGACAGCGGATTGAGCATCGCCGCCGCCAACACAAAGATCGCGCAACTCGCATAGAAAAAGAGGTTGACCTGCCTAAGCTGAAGGAGTCCAGCCGGAAGTGCTCGCATCTTCGTGCGCGGGTTGTCGGCGTCGATATCGCGGTCCGCGATCCGATTGAAGGCCATCGCCGCGCTCCGGCACGAGACCATCGCGACCACGATCCAGCCGAAGGTCCAAGCCCCCGGCCAAGCGGTTTTGAAGGCGGCCAGCGAGCCCCACATCATCCCGATCATCGCGAAGGGGAGCGCGAACACCGAATGCTCCACCTTGATCATTTCGAGGTAGATCCGCAGAGGCGACCGGCTCGGCGCGACCGTGGCCATTCGGGGAGTTTACTTGGAGCAGCGGGCCTTGGGTGCCGGGTGTCGGGTCTCGGCTCGATCTGATCAATCCCACGTGTCAGACTGGTCGGGCCTGTCTAACGACTTGACATGACG